>JAIRRO010000167.1 GCA_031255955.1 Oscillospiraceae bacterium | reverse complement strand
TCGACAAGCAGCTGGTTCAGCGTTTGCTCGCGCTCGTCGTGACCGCCGCCGAGTCCCGCCCCGCGCTGACGTCCGACGGCGTCAATTTCATCGATGAATATGATTGCGGGAGCCAGCTTTTTCGCCTGATCGAATAAATCGCGCACGCGTGACGCGCCCACGCCCACATAAAGCTCAACGAAATCGGAGCCTGAAATTGAGAGGAACTGCACGCCGGCTTCTCCGGCTACAGCCTTCGCGATAAGGGTTTTTCCGGTGCCGGGAGGTCCCACAAGCAGCACGCCCTTGGGGATGCGCGCGCCCAGCGCGATGTATTTTTGCGGACCCTTTAAAAAGTCCACAATTTCGCGAAGCTCTTCCTTTTCCTCATCCGCGCCCGCGACATCGGCAAAGGTGACCTTCTTTTTATCCTCTCCGGCAAGGCGCGTTCTTGCCCTGCCGAAGCGCATAACGCCCTTGTCGCCGCCCATTCCGGCGCGCCCGATCATAACGTTGTACACCACGATAAACGCGATGATGGTGATGATGGGCGGAATTATCGTGAACCATTCGGGGAACTGCCAGCTGAGTCCGTAGTCATAGACAAAATCATCGTTTTCGGCGACCAAGGCGTCGATATGCTCACGCAGGTCGTTATAGAAGATGTCCAGACTGTAAAGCTCGTGTGTGATTAAATCGGTTCCGAGGTCGGGGTCGCTCTCCTTTAGCTGGATGCGCAGCGTGCGATCCTTCAGAACAAAGGACTCAACCTTGTTTTCGATAAACACACGCCTGACGATTGAATATGTGACGTCTTTGTCAGAGGAGCTGTCACGGAGGGCGAACAGATAAAACAGCGCCAGCAATATTATCAGCACCAGCGCAATCGTTCCGATATCGCGCGACGATTTCTTTTTCAAAAGCTCACTTCCTTATAGTGTAGTATATGAAATGGGGTAATCGAATTTTTTGCTATGCCCCGCCGTAAATCTCCGGCTTTAATACGCCGATATATGGCAGGTTTCGGTAGCGCTCCGCGTAGTCAAGTCCGTATCCGACGAAAAACGACGGCTCGCAGGTAAAGCCGACATAGTCAGCCTCGATGGGGACAAGGCGGCACTCCGTTTTATCGAGGAAGGCGCATAAACGAAGCGACGCGGGGTTTTCGGCGAGAAGCAGCTCGCGTATGCGCGAGAGCGTCACACCGGAATCAAGAATATCCTCCACAATCAGCACGTGGCGACCCGTCAGCGGTTCTGCGAGTCCGGACTCCAGCTTCACATTGCCGGAGGTGACGGCGGCGGAGCCGTATGATGACGCCCGCAAAAAACGCAGCTCAAGCGGGAAATCACACGCCCGGGCAAGATCCGACAGAAACACAAACGCGCCGTTCAGGATGCCGACGAACACGGGGTTTTTATCGGCGTAATCCGCGGCAAGCTGCTGCCCGAGCTGTTCGACGCGCGTTTTGATAACGCCCTCGTCGTAAGAAACTTTTAATAAATCTGTCGCGTGTGCTGTTGTCTTTTCACGCATTTTTTCACGTATCCCTTCTCTCTCAATTGCTTGACCGATCGGCGGTTTCGTCGCGATATTCCTCAAAGCGCAGCTCGATGACGTCGTCGTCCGCACTAAAGGCGGCGCGGGCGCCGACCGCAACGCCGTAAACGGCGAGCGGACCGAGCGCGTCCGCGATTATCGGAATAAGCTCGCGGCGGGAAGCGGGGATTTTTTTTTCGATGAAAAGCTTTTTCAGGCTTTTTGTGATTTTTCCGCCCAAAATTTTAATCGAATCGCCCGCTGCGCGGGGTCTGACGACAATTCTACCACAGACCTCGCTTTTTTTGAACATAAAAACCGTAAATCTTTTATTAATTTTTTCAGAGGCTTTATAAAACGCTTTCGCGTCGGTCGCGGCGACGGCGTCCCGCAGCGATATTCGCAGCCTCGGCGCGGGAGCATCAACGGGATTTTCATACTCCGGAAAAAGCGTGGGGAGGGATGAGGCAGCTTCCGCCCCGCCGAAAACAAGCCGGTCATACAGCCGCGTGACGTCGCCGCCCGGTATCGAAAGGCGCGCCGTGCCGGAGGAGGCGCGGCACAAAGAGAAAATCGCATCGATGTGAGCCGAGCGCAGCCGCCCGCCCGATAGCGCCATAACGACGCGGGAGGCGACGGGGCGCGGCAGGGATAAAAGCTCAGTGGTTGAAGCTATGCCGTTATCGCAGCGCGCCGCGATAAAATCCAGCGCGAGCGCGGTGAGATATTCGTCATCCTCGCGCAGGAGCTCTGCGGCGCGAAGCGCGTGCGGCGCGAAGCGCGGATTAATTTCGCGCAGCACGGGGACGGCTTTATGCCGGATGGCGTTTCTGGAATAAGCCTCGTCCGCGTTCGTAGAGTCCTCCGCGTGTTCAAGACCGCGCTCGGATAAAAAGGCGTTCACGTCGGCACGGGTGACGGAGAGCATCGGACGGATGATATTGCCGCGGACGGGCGGAATCCCGGCGAGTCCGCGTGTTCCGGAGCCGCGGGCAAGATTAAACAGCATTGTTTCGGCGTTGTCGTCCGCCGTGTGAGCAACGGCGACACGCGCCCGGCCTCCAAACTGCGCGCCGCCGGATAGCTCTGCGAAGAATTCATATCGCAGCTCGCGCGCCGCGTCCTCAAGCCCGCCCCCGCGCGAGCTCGCCAGCGCGCGGGTATCGCCATAGCCGACATGACAGGAAACGCCGAGCCTTTTGCACAGCCGCAGGACAAATTCGCGGTCGCGATCGGATTCCTCGCCGCGCAGACGGTGGTCAAAGTGCGCGGCGTGAATAATTAAATCCCGCGCGGGGGCAAGCTCGCAGAGCGCCGCGAGCAGCGCCGTTGAGTCCGCGCCTCCGGAGACGGCGGCAATTATCGTAGCGCCGCGCGGCAGCATATCGTATTTATCGGCGAAGCCGGTGATGGCGGAGAGCATATTTTATCCCCCGGCTCAGTCGTCCCCGTCTGAGTGACGGTGGTCAAGGGTGGCGTATGTCGTAAATTCCGGCTGCCAGAGCAGATCAACGGTGCCTGTTTCGCCGCGCCTGTTTTTCAAAATTATACATTCGGCGATGTTTGGATTCACGGAATTCTTGTCGTAGTAATCATCGCGGTACAGCCCAAGGACGATGTCCGCGTCCTGCTCAATCGAGCCTGATTCGCGCAGGTCGGAGAGCATGGGGCGCTTGTTGGAGCGCGCCTCGTTAGCGCGGGAGAGCTGGCAGCCGCAGATGACGGGCACATTAAGCTCCTTCGCCATAATTTTCATCATACGCGAAATGTCGGAAACCACCTGCACCCTGTTTTCATACGAGCGGCGGGTGGGTCCGGCGGCGGACTGCATCAGCTGAAGATAGTCGATGACGACAAGACCGAGGTTGCGGACACGGCGGCACTGCGCGTTCATATCGGCGACGGACAGAGAGGGATTGTCGTCGATATAAATCTCTGATTTTGAAATGCCGGACGCCGCCTCGGCAAGAATCTTCCATTCAAGGGGAGACACCCTGCCCGTTTGAAGCTTTTTGCCGTCTATGCGGCTCTCGGAGGACAGCAGTCTGATTGCCAATTGTTCGCGCGACATTTCAAGGGAGAAAAAGGCGACGGCTTTATTTGAGGCGCGCGCGGCATGCAGCGCGATATTCAGCGCGATGCTCGTTTTGCCCATGCCGGGGCGCGACGCTATTATAATGAGGTCGGATTTGTTAAGCCCCATTATGCGGCTGTCGAGGTCGGAAAGCCCGGAGGGTACGCCCGGCAATCCCGCGCCGTTCTCCGAGGCGTCAATGATTTGCTCGTATACACCCGCAAGAATTTTGCCCACAGGCTCAAGTCCCGAAACTGATTTATCCTGCCGCAGCGCGTAAATTTTCTTTTCGGCGGCGTCAAGAATGCTCTCCGCTCCGCCCTCGCCGGATGTCGCCAGCTCCGCGATTTCGGCGCCGGTGTCGGCAATTGAGCGCAGCAGAGACATATCGCGCACGATGGCGGCGTATTCCATCACGTTCGCGGAGGTGGGGGTAAGGCTGATCACCTCCAGCACATAATTCGGCGTGGCGTCCGTCAAAACGCCCCCGGCGCGCATATTGTCCAGCACGGTGACAGGGTCGATGGTTTTGGAAAATGTGAACATCGAATAAATCGTGTCATATATCGCGCGATTGAGCGGCGAATAAAAATCGGACGCCTTTAGCACACCGATGACGCCGGGGGCGCATCGCACATCTATAAGCATAGAACCGATAACAGCCCTTTCCGCCTCCGGGCTGTGTGGAACCTGCCGAATTATAAGCTCGTCCGAAGCCACAGAAATTTATCCCTCCGTTACAATAACATTGATAACGCCCGAAACCTCATGCCCGAGCTTGCATTTTACGGCATACGTGCCAAAGCCCTTGATGCTTTCATCAAGCGACAGCTTGTTTTTTTCTATCGTAATGCCGTGCTGCTTTGAAAGCTCGTCGGCGATTTCAGCCGTTGTCACAGAGCCGAACAGACGCCCTCCCCCGCCGGATTTCGCCGTAAGCTTGACGATAAGCCCCTCAAGCTTTGCTGACAGCTCCAGCGCCTCGGCGCGCTCGCGCTCCGCCTGACGCCGCCGCGCCGCCTCCTGCTGACGCATAACGCTGAGGCTGGCGCTCGTAGCCTCAACGGCGAGCTTGCGCGGGAATAAGTAATTGCGGGCATAACCGTCGGAAACCTCTATAAGCTGCCCCTTTTTGCCTTGGTCGCGCACGTCCTGTTGTAAAATGACTTTCATTCTCCGTTACCGTTCCCTTCTTAACTTGATTTTGAATCGGCGGTTATTTCGGGTTCTCCGCCAAATATTCGTCTATTGCCGAATGCAGCGCGGCGAGCGCGCCGGAGGCGTTGACGCCCTCCATTCGTCCGCCCGCGATGGATTGATTGCCGCCGCCGCCGAGCCGCTCCAGAATAAGCTGAACATTGACGTTGCCGATGCTGCGCCCCGATATGAATATGCCGCCGTCGTTCGGCGCCAGCACAAATGAGGCTGACACACCGGCGATATTAAGCAGCTCGTCCGCCGATTGGGCAATAACGACGCGGTCAGCTGCGGCGTCGGAGGACGCTACAGCGATGCCGTCGTGATATATTTTCGCGCCGCGGACAAGCTCATACCGTGCCATCGCCGTGGAATAATCCGACTGCATAAGCATTTTGACGTCCACGGTGTCCGCCCCCAGTCTGCGCAAAAACGCGGCGGCGTCAAATGTGCGGCTGCCCGTGCGGATGGCAAAGGTTTTGGTGTCCAGCACGATGCCCGTAAGCAAGGCGTCCGCCTCAACGCGCAAAATCGCGCGTTGATCGACGATGTATTGAAGCAGCTCCGTGACAAGCTCACACGCGGAGGAGGCGTATGGCTCGTTGAAATTCACCGTCGCGTTTTCGATATATGTCGCGGCGCGGCGGTGGTGGTCGATGACGGCGACGCGGGTGAGCGACAGCAGCAAATCCTGAGATTCTGTTTCCTCCGGTCTGGAGGTATCCACGACAACAAGCAGGCTGCGGCTGTCGGCTTTTATCATAGCGTCAGACACAGAGATGAAGGCGTCCTCATAATCCTCGGCTGATTTAAGATGCTCGATAAGCGCCTTGGACATCGTGTTGTCAGGGTCGATGACGATATACGCGGGGACGCTCTTCGACAATGCGATGCGCCGCACACCGGCGGCGGCGCCCACGGCGTCAAAGTCCGCGTTTTTATGCCCCATTATGAATACGGAGGAGGAATCGGCGATTAGCTCGCCGAGGGCGTTCGCCATCACGCGCGCCTTTACCTTTGTGCGTTTTTCCGGCTCGGCGGAGTTGCCGCCGAAAAATTCAAAGTTGAAATGATTTTTAATAACAGCCTGATCCCCGCCGCGCGTCAGAGCCATTTCGATGGCAAGGGAGGCGAAGCGTGAGGATTCCAGCGGGGTTTTGCCGTCCTTGCCGATGCCGATGGATAGCGTCGCGTGAACGCCGCCCGCCCCGATGCATTCCCGCACAGCCTCAAGAATCTTAAATTTATCCCCGACAAGGTCGTCAAGGTGGCGTTCCTCTGTGACGTATAGATAGCGGTCGCGGTCGTATTTGCACAGATAGCCGTCGCGTCCGCTTGTCCATTCCCCGATTTTTGCGTCAATCTCTGACAGCACCGCGGATTTTTCCTGCTCGCTGACGCCCTTCGTCAAATCCTCATAGTTATCTAATAATATAATTGTATAGACGGGGCGGGAGAGATAAAATTCTGAGCGCGTGCGTTCATAGGCGGTGACGTCCACCCAGTATGTCGTGGCGATGAAATCGTCCGTCCGCGCGCCGCCGAAGCGCGCCAGACTGCCGTAGAGCTTAAAAAGGCGGTCGCCCAGCGCGATAGGCTCGGGACATTCAAGTCTGCCGTCGCGCAGCCAATCGGAATCAAAATCCGGCACAAGGTCTGAAACGCGCACCTCAAACATACGCTCGCGGTCGTCCGTAATCGCGCGGAACAGCTCGTTTGACCATAGAATATTGCAGGATTTTGTGCTGAACACCACGACGGGCAGCGGTGAGCGCGTCAGGGAGCTTTCAGCGGCGGTGTCTATGCCGTCCGTCACCGCTTCAAGATATTGCGCCAGCCTGTCGGCGCGCTTTTTGTTGTCAACGCGCGTGTAAATTGCCAGCAGCGCGATGACGGCAAATTCCGAAATCGCAAGAATATGCCGCTCGCTTCCAAAGAAAAACGTGACCACGGCGAATATTATAAGGAGTATGAAATACAGGCGCATACTCGGGCGCAGGAACCGCGGCAGCTTGTTATCCACCGCGCTCACCTCCTAAAACACGTTTGATAACGGTATTCTACAACAAATCGGCGCGGATTTCAAGCTGGACGTAATTGCAGACATAATGGAGCCTGCGGCGGAGGGCATCCGACGCAGGCTCAAGCGTAACAAGGGTGCGGCTTTGTGGAAAGCCTAATCCTTCTTTTAATCCTCCTTGGGCTTTGCCGCGCGGGCGCTGACACGGCGGGGCAGACGGCGAGTCCATTCGGCGTCTGCCGCCTCGGCGGCTTCGATTTCGCGCCTGCAAACGGCGCAGACATACTTCTTGCGCTTTTCCTCGTGATCCTCGGGTATGTATTTCTTGAGAATCACCATTGAGCCGTCGACGTAGATTTCCAGAGGATCCTTTTCGGCGATGTTCAATGTGCGGCGCATTTCGATCGGCAGGACTATCCGCCCCAATTCGTCGATTTTCCTTACAATGCCGGTAGATTTCATTTGTACCATTGCTCCCTTTCAAAGATAAAATTATATGGTTTACGTTTGCGTCAAGGGAACCCGCGACGCGCCACCGGGGGTTTCCACGCGGGCGCGGGCGCAAATTCGCCGACAAAACGCATAATACCACAGATTATGTAGCTTGTCAATCCGTAAAGCTGACAAAATTTGCGGAAAGTTTAATGTATGATAATCGGTGAGAGCGATAAATTTTTACTTTTTTCGGAGATGCACTTATGAAAAAACTTGCCGTAATCACAGCGGTCGCCGCCATATGCTTAGCCGTAATGCCGAGGGTATCAGCCTCCGCCGACGGGGGAGTGTACGGGGAGTATGAAATTGCGGAATTTTTAAGCGGCGATATACGCCTTGGGGAGATACGCGGCGTCGCGGGTGTTGTCGTCGGTCCCGGCTGCCGCCTGACCGTGACGGGCGATGTTGAGGCGGGAGAGAGCTTTATATCGCGCGGCGGGGAGGTGCGCATATACGGCAGCCTGTATGCCGGGGCGGTGTGGCTGGACAGCGCGGAGGGGCGGCTGCGCGCCGAACTAGGCTCCGTTGTCTCGCGATATTATACGCAAAGCGGCGGCAGCGTCCGCGTGACGGGGAGCATCGTCACGCGCGCCGACAAGGATTATGACGGGCTGGGGCTGGTGAATATCAATTGCGGCTACGCACTGAATAACAAAACGCGGCTGAGCGTCGGCGGCGGTATATTCGCGCGCGGCGGGGATATTGTGACGGGCAACACGCTGCCGATGGACGAAGCGGAATGGGCGTCATTTACCGCGGTGCGCGGCGCGGAGGCAAACGGCTATGAAGATACGCCCACAGCGCGGGGAGAGCCTGTTATCGCGACGGGAGAGGGCATATACCCCTCTGACGGCGGCAAGCTTGTGGAAAACGGAGAATAAAGCCCGCGCCGCCGCTCACGCCGCTTGCTATCCGCGCGCCGATCTGTTAAAATAGCGGAACAGATTGAAATTAAGGAGCGTTCAGATGGCGGCGAGCACAAGCGGAAAAAATGAAATGATAACGATAATCAAAGAAGGGGTAATCCTGACAGGCGCGGGTCCCATCCCGGCGCGCGGCGGCGAAAAAGCCGACCGCGGCGGAGGCATGGCATATCAAATTATGAACGCGCACAACACCTCCACGGACGGCGATATGTTGAGGCTGCGCTTTGACGCACTGATATCGCACGACATTACATACGTCGGAATTATTCAAACGGCAAGGGCAAGCGGGATGACGGAATTCCCCGTGCCATACGCGCTGACGAACTGCCACAACAGCCTGTGCGCCGTCGGAGGGACGATAAACGAGGACGACCACGCGTTCGGGCTGTCAGCGGCGAAAAAATACGGCGGCATTTATGTCCCGGCGAATCAGGCGGTGATACATCAGTACGCGCGCGAGCGGCTTGCGGGCTGCGGCAGAATGATTTTAGGCTCCGATTCTCACACGCGGTACGGGTGCTACGGCACGCTCGGCGTGGGAGAGGGCGGGGGAGAGCTTGTTAAGCAGTTGCTCAAAAACACCTATGACGTCGCCCCGCCGGAGGTTGTGCTGGTGTGGGTGACAGGCGCCCCGCCGCGCGGCGTCGGTCCGCACGACATTGCCTTGGCGCTGGTGTCGGCGGTGTTCCCCGACGGATTAGTGAAAAATAAAATACTTGAATTTGCGGGACCGGGGATAGCGGCGCTGTCGATGGATTTTCGCGCGGGGATTGATGTTATGACGACAGAAACCTCCTGCCTGTCCTCTATCTGGACAACGGATTCCCGCGTGCGGGAGTTTTACGAAAACGTCGGCAGACCGGAGGCTTATAGCGAGCTGAAGTCCGCCGAAAACGCCTATTACGACGCTATGATAGAGCTGGATTTATCAAAAGCCGAGGCGATGATTGCCCTGCCGTTTCACCCGTCAAAGGCGTATACGATTCACGAGCTTCAAGCCGACCCCGAAAAAATATTTGCGGAAATCGAGGCGGCGTGTGACGCCGAGCTGGGCGGCGGGGCGTCCGGCGGTGTTCGGATGAATTTGAAAAGCTGCATAACGCCGGAGGGGAAAATCGCCGTTGAGCAGGGCGTAATCGTCGGCTGCGCCGGCGGGATGTATGAAAATATTTCTGTCGCGGCGGATATTTTGGCGGGCGGCTCCGTCGGGAACGGATATTTTGATTTATCCGTATATCCGTCGTCCACACCCGTCGCGATAGCGATCACGCGCGACGGCTTATCGGGGGCGCTTATGGAGTGCGGCGCCGTGGTGAAGCCCGCCTTTTGCGGGCCTTGCTTCGGTGCGGGGGACACCCCGGCGAACGCGACACTATCCATTCGCCACGCGACGCGCAATTTCGCCTCACGCGAGGGCTCTAAGCCCGCAAACGGGCAGATGGCAGCCGTAGCGTTGATGGACGCGCGCAGCATAGCGGCGACGGCGAAGAACGGCGGGATTCTCACCGCCGCGACGGATATAGAGTACCGGGAGACGCCGCGCGAATATAAATATGACGGCAGCGCTTATGAAAAGCGCGTGTATGACGGCTTCGGGCGGGCGGACGCCTCCGTGCAGCTCCGAATGGGACCGAACATCGCCGATTGGCCAAGGCTGCGCCCTGTGCGTCAAAATCTCTTGCTGCGCCTGTGCGCCGTGATTCGCGACGACGTCACAACGACGGACGAGTTGATTCCGTCGGGAGAAACCTCCAGCTATCGCTCTAACCCCTTGGCGCTTGCGGAATTTGCGCTCTCGCGCCGCGCCCCGGAGTATGTAGGGCGCAGCAAGGCGACGCGCGCGCTGGATGATTGGCTGCGCTCCGGCGACGCTATATCATCAGCCCCGCCCGATACGGTGACGAAATCCGACGCGGCGGCGCTTGCCGACGCGCTGCGGGTATTTGGCGCGGCGGAGAATGAAACCACCGTCGGCTCTTGCATATTTGCGAACAAGCCGGGCGACGGCTCCGCGCGCGAGCAGGCGGCAAGCTGCCAGAGGGTGCTGGGCGGACTTGCGAACATTTGCTATGAATACGCCACAAAACGCTATCGCTCTAACTGCGTCAACTGGGGCATCGTACCCTTTACGATAGACCGCGATGAAGCCTTTTCATACACCGATGGCGACTGGATTTATATACCCGACCTGCCCAAAGCGCTGCTGCGCGGGGAAGAGACCTTTGCCGCCGAGGTGCTGTCAGGCGGGCAGCGGCACACGCTTACGCTACGCTGCGCGCCCTTATCCGCTGACGAGCGCGAAATATTGACGGCGGGCTGCCTGATGAATTATTACGCCAAATTAAAAGGAGATGAGCCGAAATGAGCAAAATTAAAATGACGACGCCGATAGTGGAAATCGACGGCGACGAGATGACGCGCGTACTCTGGCAGATGATAAAGGACGAGCTTATTTCGCCGTATATCGACCTGAAAACGGAATATTTTGACCTCGGCTTGCAAAGCCGCAACGACACCGACGACCGCGTGACCACCGACGCCGCAAACGCGACGAAGCGCCTTGGGGTGGCTGTAAAATGCGCGACGATTACACCGAACAAGCAGAAGCTGGAGGAGTTTCCGTGGCTTAAAAAGATGTATAAATCGCCGAACGCGACGCTGCGCTCGATTCTCGACGGCACAGTGTTCCGCGCGCCGATTACGGTGCCGTGCATAAAGCCGTCGGTAAAAACGTGGGAGAAGCCGATTACCATTGCGCGACACGCCTATGGCGATATTTACGCCGCCGTGGAGCTGCACACGGACGAGCCGGGAATGGCAGAGCTTATATTCACGGGGAGCAGCGGCAAAACAGAGCGCGTCGCGCTGCCGCAGCTTGACGGACCGGCGGTGCTGGCGGGCTATCACAACAAAGACGCGAGCATTCGCAGCTTCGCCAAGGCGTGCTTCGCCTACGCGCTTGATACAAAGCAGGATTTGTGGTTCTCGACGAAGGACACAATTGCGAAGATTTATGACGGGCGCTTCAAGGAAATTTTTGAAGAGGAATATGCGTTTCTCAAAGCCGAGCTTGACGCCGCGGGCGTCGCATATTTCTATACGCTTATTGACGACGCGGCGGCGCGGATTGTACGCTCGCGCGGGGGCGTGATTTGGGCGATGAAGAATTACGACGGCGATGTTATGAGCGATCTTTTAAGCGCCGCCTTCGGATCCTTGGCGATGATGACAAGCGTGCTGGTATCGCCGGACGGCTGCTTTGAATACGAAGCGGCGCACGGCACTGTGTCGCGCCATTATCACCGCTATCTAAAGGGTGAAGAAACCTCCACAAACCCGACGGCAACGATTTTCGCGTGGTCGGGCGCACTCAAAAAGCGCGGCGAGATAGACGGACTTCCGGAGCTCTCCGCATTTGGCGCGCGGCTTGAAGCGGCGACTGTGGCGGCGATAACAGGCGGAACGATGACGCGCGACTTAGCACCCTTGACGGACGGCTCCGTCGAGGTGAAAACGGTGAACTCAGCGCAGTTTATCGCCGCCATACGCGAGCGGCTGTAAGAAAAATAAGAGGAACGAGCGCATGAATAAGCCTAAAAATCCCAAAGGGGCAATTATAATGATATTGAGGTGGTTATTGTGTATCCAACATTAGAAACAGAAAGATTTATATTAAGACCTTTTTCGGG
>JAIRRO010000107.1 GCA_031255955.1 Oscillospiraceae bacterium | reverse complement strand
GCGCGCGACTATCACGCCGCCGGTGCGGACTGCGTCTCTGTGCTGACGGAGCCGGAGCGGTTTCTCGGCGCGGACGCGTATCTTCAGGCTGTCGCGGCGGCTGTGCCGCTGCCCGCGCTGCGCAAGGACTTCACGGTGGACGCGTATCAGATATACCAAGCGCGCGCGCTGGGAGCGGCGGCTGTGCTGCTCATTTGCGCGATACTCAGCGCGGAGCAATTGCGTGAATTTATCGGGCTTTCTCACAGGCTCGGCATGACGGCACTTGTCGAGGCGCACGACGAGAACGAGCTGTCCATGGCGCTATCATCGGGCGCGCGCGTCGTCGGCGTCAATAACCGCGACCTTAAAACCTTCGCGGTTGACCCGACGGCGTGTTTACGACTGCGCGCATTGGCGCCGCCGGAGGTCGCGTTCGTTGCGGAAAGCGGGATTACCTCCCGCGCGGATATTGTCCGCTTGGAGCAAAACGGCGTTGACGCCGTGCTGATCGGCGAGGCGCTAATGCGCGCCCCCGACCGCCGCGCCGCCCTGCGCGAGCTGCGCGGCGGGTGAGTATAGAAGAATTAATCACCCGCGCGGCAACACAATGGACGCGCAATGCGCGCCGCTGCAACAGGTCCGGCTTTGCCGGCGTAGTTGTCGTCACGCAGCGTCCACAGCGCACCGCGCTTCATCTCACGCGAAATAAATAATTTTTATTGCATTCTTTTAACCTTTATGGTAGAATGTGCTTGCAAATCCAAAATTTGATGCCGTGAACGGCTGCGTTTCACCGACTGCGCTTTACGCGCAGCTCGGAGCAGCCTGCACTTTTAGGAGAGGATAATGTGGGCATTGCAATGATTATCTGCTGTCAGGGGAAGGGGGACGCCGACCGTGAAACCCCGCTCCGATGAATTGTACGAAACCTGTCGGACGCTTATTGACGCCGGCAACGCCGCTGACGCTCTGCGGGAGATAACCGCCGCGCCGCGGGAGCTGTCCGCCGATGTGCTGCGCCGCTTATACCAAACGGAAAAGCTGTATCACAGCACCGGCAAGGCGCTGCAGGAGCTTCAGCGCGGCAACTTTGACCGCGTGCCGGAGGACGGCGCCGACAGCCTATCCACGCTGTCAGCCAACCTGAAGGAGTTATCCCGCTACACGGCGGAGCTGGTGAAGGGGAATTTGGCGACGGACTGTCCGCCGCGGCAGAATCACATCGCCGTGGGCGTAAAAAATCTGCACTCAAAGCTCAATCATCTCGTATGGCAGCTTGACCAAGTGGCGCACGGCGACTATGACCAAGCCTTTGATGATATGGGCGACCTGTCAGAGGGCTTTAACTGGATGACCTCTCAGCTGCGGGCAAAAAAAGCCCAAGCGGCGTATGAGCTGGAGCATGACGTACCGACGGGACTGTTAAACCGCAGCGCGTTTATGCGGCGGGCGTATGGCGTCATTCGGCAGCAGCCGGATAAATGCGGCGTTATGATGTGCTGCGGTTTGGATAACATCAAATATATCAACGAGACATACGGACATGAGGCGGGCGACACATACATCGCCGCCGCGGCTGACAGCCTGCGCCATTACGAGGATCGCGGGCTGGTGGCAAGAATCGCGGGGGACGAGTTTGCCATTTACATACACGGCTATAAGGACGAGGCGGACATTTGCGGGCTGGATGAAGAAATTGTAGACAGGCTGTCGTCCACGATGGTGGACATCGGCGATGTTGTAAAGGTTCGCGCCTCCTGCGGGGTGGTGCTGTATCCGCAGGACGCTCTCACCGTGGACAATATGCTGAAATACGCCAGTCACACGATGTTTGACGTCAAAAGCCGAAACCGCGGGTCCTTGATGCGGTTCACGGCGGACACATATCAAAAAAAGGCGAATCTATTCTCACGGCAGGAAATGCTGAACTGTCTGATCGACGAAAAACAGATACGCTTTGCGTTTCAGCCGATATTCCGTCTGGACGACTGTTCGATTTACGGGTATGAGGCGCTAATGCGTCCGAATATAGAGGGCTTTTCGGAGCCGCTGGATATTTTGGCGCTGGCGGAGGCGCAGTCTAAGCTGAAGGCGCTGGAGAAAATCACGTTTGAGGTGCTTTTTGAGTGGCTTCAGCAGAACCTTACCCAGCTGGGCAACGCCAAGGTGTTTTTCAACACGATTTCAACGGAATATTTGAAGCAAGCCGAGCTTGAGGCTATCCACCGCAAATACAAAGAGCTGTGTGAGCATATCGTGTTTGAGATATTGGAAACCTCCGCCGGGGGCAAGAATTTTATTCAGGATATATACGCCTTTCGGAATCAAATGGACGTCAAGGTTGCCATCGACGACTATGGCTGCGGGTATTCCAATGACCTGCGCTTAATCAGCTTGGAGCCGGACATCGTGAAAATCGACCACTTTTTCATCAAGGATATCGACAAGGACAGCGATAAGCAGCAGCTATTGAAAAAAATAGTTGAGTATTGCAAGCTGAAGGACATCGACACGCTGGCGGAGGGCATCGAAACCGGGGCGGAGCTGGACGCCGTTATACGGCTCGGCTTTACATACGCGCAGGGGTATTATTTGGGCAAGCCGGAGTTTCATCTGGCGTCCTCGCCGTATACAAGTTGGTCGGCTTAGGCTGAAGCATCCGCGCTTTTTTCCCGTGGTATTATTCCGCGCGGCGTCGGCATAATATTGATTACTGACGTAATACCACGCAAAAATCAAACGGGAGAACGGGGAAATGGCGGAGCTTGCGCGATTCATATCTGCTGCTAACGGTGCGCTTTGGGGCGCGCCGTTGCTTATTCTGCTTGCGGGCGCGCATGTGTTTCTCACGGTGCGCACACGCGGCGTTCAGCGGCATTTGGGCGCGGCGATACGGCTCTCTGTCGCGCGCGATTCGTCGGCGGAGGGCGATGTTTCGCCGTTTGGCGCGCTGGCGACGGCTCTGGCGGCAACCGTCGGCACGGGGAACATTGTCGGCGTTGCCTCCGCTGTGGCGCTGGGGGGACCCGGCGCTGTTTTGTGGTGCTGGCTGACGGGTATTTTCGGGATGGCGACGAAATACGGCGAGGGGCTGCTTGCCGTTAAATACCGCGTAAAAACCTCTGACGGCACAATGCTCGGCGGACCGATGTATGCGTTAGAGCGCGGCGTCGGTTCGCGCCGCCTTGCGTCGCTGTTTGCGGTGTTCGCGGCGCTGGCATCCTTCGGCATCGGCTCGTCGGCGCAAGCCGGAGCGCTTAGCGGTATGCTGAGGGCGCAGCTCGGTGTGCCGCCGTTTCTGACCGCGCTTGTGGCGGCGGCGCTGGCGGCGCTTGTCATTCTGGGCGGCGTGAAATCGATAACAAGGGTGTGCGCGCTGCTTGTGCCGTTTATGGCGGCGTTTTATGCCATCGGGTGTGTTGCGGCGTTGGTGATAAACGCGCAGTATCTGTCAGAGAGCGTGGCGCTGATATTCCGCGGCGCCTTCTCACCCCGCGCGGCGGCGGGGGGCTGCGCGGGCGGCGCAATGCTGACTGCGGCGCGGTACGGCGTCGCGCGCGGACTGTTTTCAAACGAATCGGGGCTTGGCTCCGCGCCTATCGCGGCGGCGGCAGCAAGGACGGAAAGCCCTGTGCGGCAAGCTCTTGTATCGATGACAGGGACGTTTTGGGACACCGTTGTCCTGTGCGCCATGACAGGGCTTGTGATTGTATCCTCCGCGGTGAGAGCGCCCGGCGCAATGCAGGGTCTCACCGGCGGGGAGCTGACAAGCGCGGCGTTCGCGCGTATACCGATGGCGCCGCTGTTTTTGACTATCGCCCTCGGGACGTTCGCGTTCTCAACGATACTCGGGTGGTCGTATTACGGCGAGCGCTGCGTGGAATATCTGCTCGGAAAGCGCGCGATATTGCCGTACAGAACGCTGTACATCGTGGCGGCGTTTTTCGGCGGCGTCCTGCCGTTCGGCGTTGTGTGGGATTTATCCGACATTCTCAACGGCTTAATGGCAGCGCCGAACCTCATTTCGCTGTTCCTGCTCTCCGGCGTGATTGCCGAAGAAACGCGGAGCTATTTCCGGTGAATTGAATTTGGCGCGCTTATGCCGCGCGGTAAATTATCTCCCCTGTTTTGAATATATGTTCGACGAATCCGCTGCCGTCGCAGGTTTCATCAAGCAAATGAGGCTCAATGTCTATACTGACCTGTCGTGTCAAGCCGCACAGCAGTGATGCGGTTTCAAGCCAGTTGCCATCATAGCCGTTCAGAATGACCGCAATGTCAATGTCGCTCCACTCGTGCGGCGTTCCGTTGACATAAGAGCCGAAAAGTATCACCGCGCTGGGGTTTAGCACCTTGCGAACCTCCTCAGTGTATTTCGCGGCTATTTCCCTAACTGTTGCCTTATCCAGCATAAAAACGCCTCCGTTTCAGTGAGAATTTCTTTGCAATATTGGATGGTCAGCATTTCTGCTACACGTCCCTTATGTTCCGGGTAACGTGCTTCAATTTGTAATGGTGTCAATTTATCGAAAAGCGCCAGATGCTTGCCGCCCAGAGACTCAAATATCCCGCCTTGTACAGCCAGCTTTTGTAAATCGTGTGTTTTCGGCGGGATCTCTGATGTGGCGTAAGCGACAACCGCTTTAAGAGCTTTTTCTGCGATTTGGTGGCAGAAATACCCCATATGCAGCAATCGATTAGATTCCAGCAACACTTTCGCGGTTTGTAAATCATCGTCACATAGATTTAACCAATATTCCGCTTTGTCTGTTATCATACGCCGCACCTCGCTTTCCTTTGCGCAGTATATCGCAATTGCAACAGATTGTCAAACGCGCGATGTTTCACGGGATGCGATTTATTGTGCCCTACATGATGAAGGTATGGAAACGGGGGGCGACCGTCTCGGTCGCCCCCCCAGAAAACATTATGCGTTTTCACATATTGCCCTGCCTCTCCCTGCTTCACTCCCCTGCCAGCGCTTGCAAAAACGCGTGCAGCATTGCGGCGACCTCGGCGCGTGTCGCCGTGGCTTTCGGGTCGAACAGCTCGCCGGGCTTTCCGTTGATGATGCCCGCGGCAAACATCGCTTCCACGGCGTCTTTTGCCCAGTCGCCGATCTCGGAGGCGTCAAGGAACCCGCCGTTGCGCTTCTTCGGCAGGGCGATGTCCATAACGCGCGCGAAGTTCGTGAAGATAACTGCCATCTGTTCGCGGGTGATATCCACCTCCGGCGCGAAGAGGTTTCCGCCGATGCCGCCGACTATTCCGATTTCCGCAGCCCAGTTCACGGCGTCAGCATACCACATATCGGAGTCCACATCGCCGAAGATGCTTGCCCCGGTGCTTTCGGGATTGCCCGCCAGACGGTGCAGCACGGTTACCAGCATTGCCCGAGTCATAGGCGCGCTTGGATTAAACGTTGTTGCGGTGGTTCCTGTAAACAGCTCGTGCGCAAAGACGAAGGTCACGTTGGCGCTGAACCAATCGTTTT
>JAIRRO010000137.1 GCA_031255955.1 Oscillospiraceae bacterium | reverse complement strand
CTTATGATTTTAAAAGAACAAGGTGTCGCAGTTGTTCCTATTCTTGGTTATTGTTTTGAGCCGGAAAGTGAGAATGGAAGTGGCTACATAATTCAATTACGAGCAAAAGGAGAGGAACTTTATGACGATGCAATTATGAAAGAATACTATGTTAGCAAAGATAACCTTGCATATCTTTCAAGTGATACTGATGCAAAAAAATACGTTATTTCAAGAACGGAATTAATATCTAAAGTACCGCAAGACCACTTTGACAAATTTATAAACGATATTATCGTTTTATTAAATAACGATATTTTGATAGATTTCAACGGGAAAAGCAATTTTTTTTATGATGATACCGAAGGCTTTCAATTTATTGACCTTGATTCCCATACTGATTATAAATACGGATTAGTTGAACATAAACTGGACGGCAAAGAAATTGTCGCATATTACGGATTTACACCCTGTCATTTTGCAAGTGGGACAAAAGTGCTTCCCAACCTTGCATTGGATGAAAAGGCTATTTCAATGATTGGCGATAAAGAATTACTACAGCTTGCAGTAGACAATAAAACCATTTTTGAAAAGTGCAAGACCGCGCTATTTAATAATGGAATCTCGGAAGAACAAATAAGCAATTCACTTGCAATACTTAAATTATTCGGGTGCTGACAAAAGCAAATTTTATAAAATATGGGAACGGAGAAAAATTATGCACACAATCGGTAACTATGTGTTCGATTCAGACAGACTTATCATATACAAGTCGGATATGGGTAAAGAAATAGTCGACATGATTAATGCGACATTCCCAAGCGATCCCGATTATGAATCGATTCTGTCCGGTTTAACAATACTAAATTATGATGAAATGCGCATGGATAAAATAGCGATAAACGACATCGGGATTTGCCTTACATATAATTGCAACCTAAGGTGTAGTTATTGCGGCTATTCTTCTACAGATAAAGACGAACACAAATTACAATTAAGTGATGTCGAGATATTTATCAAAGACATCATTAAGAAAAGAACGATAAATAAACTCATTACCAAGAAGAACGAACCATTCATGATAAATTTTACTGGCGGAGGCGAACCTACATACGACTGGGATCTATTGAAGAATACCGTGCTTTTTGTCAAAAGTCAATGTATAGATAATGAAATTCCATTATATCTTAAAATGACAACAAATGGTGTGTTAGTCGTGTACGGCGGGCTTTTGTATCCCCGTCAATTCGCGGTATACAACTGTCTGTACGGGTTTGACGCGTTCGGGGTGAGGATATGGAACGTCCCGCCGAGTATCACGTCCGCGTCCATATCAAACAGGCGCGCGAAGGTTTTGATATAGTCCGCGACGGCGGCGATGTCGTCCGCGCTTGCTTTTTCGCAGCAGACCTGCGTCGGCAAATCGTCCGGCGGCGTATCGCAGCGCAACAGCATTTTTCCGCCGTGCATACCCGTGCCTGTGTATCTGCCGACAGGCGGCGCGCCGTCTGAGCTTATGCCCAAAACGACAAGCAGCCCTCCCGCCATATATTCGCCCAAAAAGCTGCCCGTCCTGCCGCCGACGACGATTACAGGGCGCTTTTCCTTGTACTGCTTCATATGAATCCCCGTGCGGTAGCCGGAATCGCCCTTTACATAGATGACGCCGCCGCGCATCGCGTAGCCGAGGGCGTCCCCCGCCCTGCCGTGGATGATGATTTCGCCGTCGTTCATCGTATCGCCGACGGCGTCCTGCGCGTTGCCGTTCACCGTTATCGAAGCGCCGTCAAGATAGCAGCCGAGCGCGTTGCCGGGCGTACCGTTTATCACAATGCGCTTGTCCGGCGTCGCGGACGCCGCTATAAAACGCTCGCCATACGCGTCGTTGATGGTTATATCGCCCGTGGCGGCGCGAACGGCGTCGTTCGCCGCCTGATATCCAAGCGTAATTGCTGAAATTACTGTTTCCATTATCGTTCCTCCCCGAGATACTCCCCGCGAACGCGGCGCTCAAACGCCATCAGCTGCGGCTTTTCCGCTATTAGGTTAAAATCAAGCCCGGACAGCGGCGTGGCGTTTCTGATCAAATCTGTATAAATCCCTGCGCGGTCATATGCCGGAATGTCGCCGGGCGCGGGATGCTTATCCCCAATGAGGATAAAGCCGTTCAGGCGGTCGTCCGAATAAAACAGCTTTTTGTAATTCGCGCCGTCGTTTTTGTAATAGACGTCCCCCGTGTAGCCTCCGGCTGATATGATGTGCTTGCCGAAGAATCCGATGGCGTTCATCGGAATCAGCTTTTCGTAGGCATATTTTACGCCTGCCATATTTATTCCCGCCGTTTCGCCCTGAATATATGCGTTCGGGAGTATCGCCATCACCTTTGTTTCACCCGTGGCGGCGTCGCGGCTTTCTGTGCAGTCCCCGGCGGCGTAAATATCCGCGATGCTTGTCGCGCAATGCTCATCAACGGTTATCGCTCTGCCGCAGGCGCCTCCCGCGTCGCGCACAAGCGCGATGCTCGGGCGCACGCCGACAGCCAGCACAAGAATATCAAACGGAATTGTCTCGCCGCTTTCCTTTAGCGTTGCGGTGTTTTCCGTGAAGCTCCCGACGCTGTCGCCAAGGCGGAACGCGATACCGAGCGCTTCAAGGCGCTGCCGAATCAGCTCTGACGCGTCGGCGTCCAATATGCTAGGCAGGACGCGCGGGGCGAGGTCTCCAAACGGAATCGATCCGACCCTGTCGTGTATACCCTCCGCGCATTTCAAGCCGATGAGCCCCGCGCCGATTATCAGCACGCGCGCGTCCGGCGTCAGCGCTTCGCCCAATGCCAGCGCGGAGTCAAGGCTTTGGAACGTGAATTTGTTTTGCACGGCGTCCAGCCCCTCCATCGGCGGGACAAATGGCACCGAGCCTGTCGCGACAAGCAGCTTTTCATATGCTATCGTTTCGCCGGAGCCAATCTCAATCGTATGCTCCGCCGGATTGATTTTCGTCACGGAGACGCCGAGCATTGTTTCGACGCCGTTTTTCTCATAAAAATCGTCGGGGCGGTATTTCATTCGCTCGCGGTCGGTCTTGCCCAGCAGCAGATAGCTGATAAGCGGGCGTCCGTAGGTGTGGTGCGGCTCGTCAGAGATTATCAGTATGCCGCCCTCGCTGTCCACGCGGCGTATACCCTCCACGGCTCCTATTGCGGCGGCTGAATTGCCAATTATTACGTATTTCATCAGTTTTGTTCTCCATATCAACGTTTCTGAATACAAATCTATTTTTGAAGGCTCTGCTACCCTGTTAATTTTTTGCGTTTTTCCGACATAATCGACGAGAATAATCTGTTCAGCCCCGCCTTGCGCGAAGCGCATATCGATGACACGGCGTCAAGGGTACCGTGCTCGACGAACGCCATAGCCGGGCAGCCCCCGGAACACACGGCTTTGTACGCGCAGGGGCGGCATTCTTCAAGAGCGTTCCGGCGTCCACGAACAGCTTCTATAAACGCCATTATTTTTTCTCCGCGTGTTATATCGCTGAGCCTTTCCTCAAATACATTGCCTATTGCGAATCTGTCGTCGGTAAATGCCTGACACGGAAATACATTCCCGTCAAGCGCTATTCTCAGTCCGCACTTTACATCCTCAACTTCCGCGTTATACGGACAGCCGATGTCGGGATCGGTGAATTTTGTTGTTATCTGCGCCGTGTGGGACTTGTTCCAAGCGTCCGATAACTCCGCTATCTCAGAATTTGTCAAGAGCGCGTCTATCGGGAGATAATCACTGAACCCAGCCCCGCCGCTTTCAGTCCTGTGAATCACCGCGAGCGAGACACTTTCAATGTCGCGCTCATCGCCGTCAACTGAAAACTCTTGTTCAATCATCGTGAAAAATTTTTGAAGATACGATATATTTTTCTCGTGCAAATTCAAACGCAGATTTATTTTCCCGGAGTATCCGCGTTCGCGCGCCGTCTTAACTCCGCGCGTGATTTTCGCGAAATTCCCGCGCCCGCGCGTTGCATCATGCGAGTCCGCGTCCCAGCCGTCAAATGTTAACTGCAAAGCAGGCTCGTATTCCGCAAGCGTGTCCATACACGCGCCGTCAAAGCATCTGCCGTTTGATATTACAGATACGCTGAAATCCATCTGCTTGGCTCTCAAAAAAATCTCCGTTAAATCTTTATGAAGAAATGGTTCCCCGCCGGAAAGAGCGGCGGAAGAAACCCCGGCGTCCTTTAATTGCGAAAAAACGCCGACAATCGTCTCGACGGGTAAACTCTCTCCTGTTGAGACAAGCTTTTCGTTATAGCAGTACGGACATTTTTCATCACAGACGCCGGTTATTTCTATGTAAGCCGCAATAATCCCCGCCATTACGCGTCTTCCTCCTCCCATATAACGCCTTGTTCCAGCAACTCGGCATAAACACGGAGCGCGTCAGCTTTCAGCAATTCCGCATCCGTTCCCGAGGCGGCGTAGTGAGTTATGTAGTTAGCAATGATTGTATCAAGCGGTTTGTCTCCGCACAGATATAAAAAATCAGACGCGGAATTATTCAGCAGAATTATTTTCCCGGCTGCCTCATCGTAAAACATATGTGTGTTATCGTCCACGCCGCTGTAAAGCAACTCTTTTTTTTTGATAATTGACATAATAGGCAAACCTCTCTGATCGTAAATCGAAAAAAGTGGAACCGCACCCGCCGCCGGACACGCCCGGCAAGCGCGGCTTCACATCTAGTTTTTCTTAGAATGTATACGACACACTGCACCAGTTAGCAGTCGGTGCACACCAGTCTTCCGTAGGCATTGTGCAGGGGTTTGGCGCATGCGGACCATGCGCTATACCAGCCGCGCAGTGTGTGGTGCGGCACGATGCTCGCACTTCATCTAGCATTTCTGCGCCCTCTTCGCCGTCAATCGCGTGGACGATCGGGGATTCATACGTGTTTCCGTCTGACATTTCAAATGCCTCCAATAATAATTATTTGATCCATATTGCGTCCGGTACTTGTATGATAGTATAAATCGGAAAGGCTGTCAACAGTTTTTATGACATCATTTCGCTTTTTATTCCTCACCTTTCCTCAAACACAATGGCGGCGTTCGGGCAGCCGGCGACGCAGCGCGGCGTACCCTCTGTTGTGGCGACGCACAGCTCGCATTTCTGCACAACGCCCTCCTCGGTCGGCTGGACGCATCCATATGGGCAGGACAGCACGCAGGTAAAGCATCCGACGCATTTGTTTTTATCGATTGTTATAACGCCGTCTGCTTTCGTCAGCGCGCCGGTGATGCAGCCCTTTACGCAATACGGCTCTGTGCAGTGGCGACAGGAAACGGCGAAGCTGATGTTGTCCCGCTCGTCTTCCTCGATATGTATGCGTGGATTTATTTTCACGCCGCGCAGCGCGCGCGCCATATCGCTCTCGCCCGTCGCGGCAAACGCGCAGTAATACTCGCACAGATGACAGCCGAGACACCATTTTTCGTTTACATATACTCTTTTCATAAATATGAATCCTCCGGTATGCAGCCGTTACAGCTCAAAATAGTCGTCGCGGTGCGGTCCCACAGAGACGTATTTTATCCTCGCGCCGACGGCGTTCTCGATGAATTTTATATAGTCCGCTGCCGCCGGTGGCAGCTCCGCCGCCCCGCGGCAGCGCGATATATCCGTATTAAAGCCCGGCAGATATTCAAACACGGGCTTTGCCGCGTTCAAATCGTCCCCGGAGGGGAAATCAGACACGCGCCTGCCGTTAATATCATACGCTGTGCAAACCGGAATTTTATCAAGGTGCGCCAAGAGATCAAACTTTGTCAGCGCCAGCGTGTCCACGCCCTGCATTCTCACGCCATAGCGCGAGGCTACGCAGTCGAAGGGACCCACGCTGCGCGGTCTGCCCGTCGCCGCGCCGTATTCGCCGGAGAGCCTGCGGAACTGCTCCGCTTCCTCCCCCGTCCATTCCGATGTAAACGGACCGCCGCCGACGCTGGAGGAATACGCCTTCATAACGCCGATGACATTGTCTAATCTTCTGCCCGGAATCCCCGCGCCGATGGGCGCGAAGGCAGCCAGTGTCGTGGAGCTTGTGGTGTAGGGATAAATCCCGAAATCGATATCGCGCAGCGTACCAAGCTGCGCCTCCAGCATAATTCGCTTGCCGTCGGACGCCGCTTTTTCAAGGTAATCCTCCGCGTTGCCGATAAAGGGCGCAAGCTTTTCCCCGAAGTGCCGCAGCCACGAGGCACACTCGTTTTCTGATACATAGTACGACCCGTATGACGCCAAAATCAAATTCTTAAATCCGACGATGGGGACCAGCTTATCAAGCAGCGTCCCGCCGCGCAGCAAATCCTCTACGCGCAGAGCCTTGCGGTGATACTTATCCGAGTACACGGGCGCGATGCCGCGCCGCGTGGAGCCCTGCGCCCCGGCGCCCAACCTGTCCTCCTCCAGCTCGTCCAGCGTGCGGTGATACGGCATACAGATTATCGCCTTTTCGCTGATCATCAAATTTTCCGGCGTTACCGCAATTCCGCGCTCGCGCAGTCCCTCGATTTCGCCCCACAGATGCTCAAGGTCGATAACCATACCCGTGCCGAGTACGTTCATCACGCCCTCGCGGAAAATCCCGCACGGAATCAGGTTGAGTACGAATTTTCCGAAATCGTTGACAACGGTGTGCCCGGCGTTATTCCCGCCCTGATACCGCGCCACTATGTCATAATCGGCGGAAAGCAGGTCTACCATTCGTCCCTTGCCCTCGTCGCCCCAGTTTACTCCAACAACAGCTGTAAGCATTATGTCCTCCTATTCCCCGGCGTGCTTGATGCCGAGGATTTCAAGCTCTTTTTCGTTTAGTCCGACGCCGCGCAGCATAAGGCGGTTGCCCTTCAGGCTCTCGATTGAGTTTATGCCCATGCCGCCCATCATTTCTTCAATCTCGTGCTTCCACGCCGTCATCAAATTCACCAGCCGCTTGTATCCGACCTCCGGATTCAGTCTGCGTACAAGCTCCGGAACCTGCGTCGCTATGCCCCAGTTGCATTTACCGACGCTGCACGTGCGGCACAGGTGACACCCCAGCGCCAAAAGCGCCGCCGTGCCGATATACACCGCGTCCGCGCCCAACGCCACAGCTTTAATAACATCGGCGGAACTGCGCACACTGCCCGCCGCGATCACCGAAACGCGGTCGCGTATACCCTCCTCGCGCAGACGCGAATCGACGGCGGCGAGAGCCAGCTCTATCGGTATGCCTACGTTGTCACGAATGCGCGTCGGCGCCGCGCCCGTACCGCCGCGGAATCCGTCGATGGATATGATGTCCGCGCCGCTGCGCGCTATGCCGGAGGCGATAGCCGCCACGTTGTGAACGGCGGCGATTTTGACAATAACGGGCTTTGTGTACGCCGTTGCTTCTTTCAGCGAAAACACGAGCTGCCGCAGGTCCTCTATCGAATAAATATCGTGGTGCGGCGCGGGAGAAATGGCGTCTGAGCCGACGGGAATCATACGTGTGCGCGACACATCCTCCCCGATTTTCGCGCCCGGAAGGTGTCCTCCTATGCCGGGCTTCGCGCCCTGTCCCATCTTTATCTCGACCGCCGCCGCCGCGTCGAGGTAGCCCTTGTGGACGCCGAAGCGC
>JAIRRO010000088.1 GCA_031255955.1 Oscillospiraceae bacterium | reverse complement strand
GCTTGACAAACAACCTCCCCGGACGTATACTCGCCGTATGGAGAATACGAAGGGTCGCGTTGCGCGTCCGCTCGCCATTGCCGGAGCGTCCTTTTCCGCCGCCTGTCTGCTGCTTGCGTATATCCCGCGGGAGCATTCCGTTACCGCCGTTGTCGCAAGCCTTGCGATATGTGCGTCAGCGGCGTTATTTGCCCGCGGATGGCGGCGTCACGCCGTTATAGCCGCGGCGGCGCTGGCGTTGGGCTTCGCGCGCTGCGTTTATCTCCCCGCCTTCGGCGCGGGGGAGCAGTTATCGCGCGTTCTGGGTGTGTTCGGAACCTTTGCCGCGCGCATGGGGGAGTCCGTCGATACGGTGTTCTCAGCGCGCCTTTCACCGTTTTTCCGCGCGATTACGCTGGGTGACGCCACCGCGTTGCGCGCGGACGCCGAGGTGAACACCGCCCTTGGAATGTCGGGCGTTGCGCATATCGTCGCCGTGTCCGGTATGCACGTGTCGTTTCTGATTTCTATGCTTTCATACGCCGTGAGGTCGCGGACGGGGCGCGTGCTGGTAAGCGCTCCGGCGCTGCTGGCTTTTATGGCTGTAACGGGCTTTTCGCCGTCTGTTTGCCGCGCCGTGATAATGCAGCTGTTTGTCATAACGGCGCCGATAGCGCGTCGGCGGGGCGACTCCCTCACCTCGGTTTTCGCGGCGTTGATGCTTATTTTATCGTTCGATCCGTCGCTTATTTCAAAAATCGGGCTGCAGCTTTCGTTTCTCTCAACGCTCGGGATTGTCACCATTTCGCCGCGTATTCAAAAGGCGATGCAGGATTTCGGCGAGACGCGCCGCGAGCTGAAAAAGCCTGTCCCGCGCGCCGTGTACAGCTTTATAACAGCCAGCCTTGCCACAACGCTGGGCGCGCTTGTCCCCACGATGCCGCTTATCGCCTATTACTTCGGATATGTCTCGCTCTTAGCGCCCGTCACAAACCTTGTGACGCTTTGGGCGGCGGCGTTCTGCTTCTGCGGCGGACTTGTGGCGGGGCTTTTGGGATTGATTTTTGTTCCGCTGGCAAAAGTTGCGGCGCTGCTGGCTTCCCTGCCCGCCGATTGGATTATTTTCGCCGCGAAAATGATTGCGCGCGTGCCGTTCGGGACGATGTACACCTCAAACATCTATATCCTTGCGTGGCTTGTTTACTGCTATCTCGTGTTTGCGGTTTTTATATTTTTGCGCGGGGAACTGAAAAAGCTCGTTTATCCCATCTGCGGCTGCGCCGTCGCGTTGGGTCTGGCGCTGCTGCTGACGGCGGCGTCGCCGCGCGCGGGGCTTGCCGTAACGGCGATTGACGTCGGGCAGGGGCAAAGCATTGTGATATCCGACGGTATGGCGACGGCTGTTATCGACTGCGGCGGAACGGGATTTCCCTCTCCGGCGGTGCGCGCCGCGGAGTTTATTCAAGCGGAGGCTTCCCCGCCGATCGAGCTGCTTATTCTCACGCATTTTCACGCCGACCACGCGGAGGGCGTACCGGAGCTGCTGGCGCGTGAGGTTGTCGGGACGCTGATTATCCCCGATCCGGAGCTTGGCGGCTGGGACGAGCTGACGGAGGCTGTCATTACCTCCGCCACGGCGCGCGGGATAGAGATTATCATCGTTTATGAAACGCTGACGCTGGACTTCGGCGCCTCGCGCCTGACGATTTATCCCCCGTTCGGGGACGGCACGGAGGAAAACGAATTCGGACTCACGATTCTCGTCACCTCCGGCGATTGGGACGCGCTGATCACGGGCGATATGCGCGAGGAAACGGAGCTGCAGCTGTTAGAGCGCGAGGAGCTGCCCGATATCGAGCTGCTTGTGGCGGGGCATCACGGCTCAAAATACTCGACGTCCGAGGATATTTTAGAGGTCACGCGCCCGGAGGTGGCGCTGATATCCGTGGGCTCGCGCAACCGCTACGGGCATCCGGCGCCGGAGACGCTGGCGCGGCTGGACGAATACGGGGTTTCGGTATACAGAACGGATTTGCAAGGGAATATTACGATAAGAGCGGGGGAATAAACGATATGGCGGCAGAAAAAAGCGGAAACGCGGCATACGACGCCTTGATGCGGCAGCTTAAAGCGGGGACGCCGGGTAACTGCTATGTGCTGCACGGGGACGAGCGGTATCTGTTGGACAGGCGGGTTAAGGAAATTCGCCGCGCGATATTATCAGACAGCGGAAACGCGTTTGATATCAAGCACTTTTCCGGTATTCCGGATCCGGACGAGCTATACGAGGCGGTGAGCGTGTTCCCGCTTTTCGGCGAGAGAACGCTGGTGGAGGTGACGGATTACGACTTCGCCCGCGACCTTGACACGCTGCTGCCCGTCCTGCGCGACCTGCCGGAGCATGTCTGCCTGCTGTTCATCTGCGCCGCCGGGGCGTTTAAGGCGGACAAAAGGCTTGCCTCTGTAAAAGAGCTGTATAAAATCGCCTCTGTCGTGGAGTTCACGCCGCGCGCTGGCAGAGAGCTTGCGCCGTGGATACGCGAGCAATTCAAAGCCGCGGGACGCAGCATCTCGGTATCCGACGCGGAATATCTGGCGTTCGCGACGGGCGGGCTTATGTCCTCCATCGTGTCCGAAACGCAAAAGCTTGCGGCGCACTGCGAGGGGGACACCGTCACGCGCGCGGACATTGACGCGCTGGTGGACGCCGTGCCGGACGCCGTTGCCTACAGGCTGACGGACGCCATAATATCGCGCGATTTCAAGCGCGCGGCGCGCGAGCTTGTGGCGCAAATCGCCACGCGCGATCCGGGACAGCTCACCATTCATTCGATTACAACGAAAATGCGTCAGCTACTGCTTGCGCGGCTGTATCTTGACGAGGGGCGCAGCGCGCAGGATTTGATGGCTGCCGCCGGAATGAAAACGAACGTGGAATTTCAGGCAAAGGCGCTGATGACCGCGGCGAAAAAGCTCACCGTCGCGCAGTGCCGCACCGCCGTAAGGCTCTGCTGCGACTCCGCTTTTCGCCTGAACAACGGCGGCGGCTCCGAGGTGCTGACAGAGCTATTAACACGGCTGTCGGCAAACGTGATTTCGTGACATCAAAACTAAAGCCGCGTGTGCGCGAGATAATCGTCGTAGAAGGCAGATACGACAAAAACGCCGTATCGCAAGCCGTTGACGCGATGATTATCGAAACGCGCGGCTTCGGCGCGTTTCGCGACACAGAGCTGCTGCCACTGCTGCGCCGCCTCGGCGCTGCTCGCGGCATTGTGATAATGACGGACGGCGACGGCGCGGGCTTTATGATACGCGGTCATCTCGGCGGCGCGCTTGACGGACAGGGCGGCATCGACGTAAAGCACGCGTATATACCGGACACCCCCGGACGCGAGCGCCGCAAGCGCCGCGACTCCGCCGCCGGACTTCTCGGCGTGGAGGGCATGCCCCCCGCCGCGATAATAAAGGCGCTGCGCGACTGCGGCGCAACGTTTGTGGATGAGAGTGGTGACGCTGCTTCGCGCAAGAACGTTGCTTCTGATGCCGCTTCGGGCGGCATCACAGCGACTGATTTGTACACATTGGGACTCGCCGGAGCGGAAAACGCCGCGGCGCGCCGCGCGCGTCTGCTGCAAAGGCTGGAGCTGCCCGCTCTGCTGAAAACAAACGCACTGCTGCGCGCCGTGAACGCGCTGTACACACGTGAGGAGTTTTTTGAAATAGCGGGTGAGGGGTGAACGCCGCGCGGCGGTTGCCGTGGGGCGGGCGATTTGCATACGCACCATTTGTGTAGGGGGCGGCGTGCCGGACAAAGCCCCGCCGCGCGTTGCGTCCCTGTTCCGTTGGGGCGCGCAGCCCCTCACAAAACCTTCTTTTTCCCGCTGAGCTGCTGCACATCCATCCTATACACCGCCGTGCGCGCGAGCATCGCGTCGGGGTATTCATAGTCGGATTCATAGCCTGTGTCCGCGCCCGTTTGGTGGCGCATCAGCGCGTTTAAGCCCTGTGTTTTTTCGGCATTCGATTCCGCAAACGCAATCCGCCCGAAGCCGATGACGCTCTTAAACGCGTATCCGTAATCGCACGGAGCCTCCCCCTCAAGCAGCTCGCAGTCGCAGTCAATTTCAAAGCAGGCATTGCTGTTTTCCTTTATGATATCCATTTTTCGCCCGATCTTTGCGCTGTGAAAATACAGCGTCAGCTTATCGCCCCGGGCGATGTAGCCGTAGTTTAGCGGCACGATATACGGCATCATATCCCCGCCGCACAGCGCCAGCCGACACACCTTGCATTGCGCGATAATTTCAAGCATTTCGTCAAACGATGTGATTTCCCTGTCGCGGCGTCTCATGCTGCTCACGCCCTATTGCTCCTTTTTCAGGCGCGGACTGATAACCAGCATCGTGACAGCGGCAAGCACCGCCGTGCCCGCACCCATGATAAAGCCCGCCGCCGCGTCGCCGCGCAACAGCTTTTGCGAGATGAAATTAAACACGATGGACGATACGCCAAGTCCCATCATCACGATGCCGTAATTCGTACCGGAGTTTTTCGCGCCGAAAAGATCCGTGGTCACGGCGGCGTTAATCGCCGAGGGTCCGCCGTACCCGAACGCGATAATGGCGACGGTGATGATATACGGCACACCGGCGACAAAGGTCATCAGCACCGCGCCGACAAATGTTATCCCGCAGAGAATGAGCGAC
>JAIRRO010000052.1 GCA_031255955.1 Oscillospiraceae bacterium | reverse complement strand
CACAGGATTTTGAAAAAGGTACTCCCGGACGTGTTGTCTCTGTCGAGTTAGATGAAGCACCCATCTCCGCTGCTATGGTCATATTCAATAACATTCCCATTTACGAGCCTCCCAAGTTTTCCATCGCCAAGGTGATATCCGGAACAACCAAATCGGATGGGTTACCGCTGAAAGGCGCGAAGTTCCAAATAACAAGAAAATTTGATGGCTATGATAATTCTGAGGTGCCTATTGCTAATTTGTTTAGCGACGCTTCCGGAGCGGTCGTTTTCACAGATGACGATTTCTTTGCGCAATTAGTGCTCTATAAATCATATAAAATTATTTATACCATCAGCGAAACCGCCTCAGCGCCGGGTTATCAGCGGATGTCGGGCTCTATCAGTATAACCGTGAATCCCGACGGAACTATATCAGAGGTTGACACCGGCGCTATAGAATTGGAACGCGCATACTATGACAACGCAAACAGCCACCATCTTCGGCTTGTAATTGCTAACTATCCAAATCCACCAATACCGTTTTTTGAAGAACCTCCGACGCCTTCTCCCTCTGAGCCGGTAACCCCGGACGAACCCGAGTCCCCTGATGAACCGGATGACCCCGAATCTCCGGAGTCCCCCGACGTGCCGGAGAACCCCGAAACTCCCGAATCTCCGGAATCTCCCGACGAACCGGAAACACCGGTGGGTCCGCACAATCCCGATGAACCGCACGACCCCGGAACCCCTCCGACTCCGGAGACACGTATGCCGCCGGGTATGGATCATGACAATCCGCCGACAGGCGACGGCGGATTGCTCATATGGGCGCTGTTATGCGGCGCTGCGACGATAACAGCGCTCGTCACCGCCATCGTATCGCTCCGCCGCGCGCACCGCGGCAGGACGCGGTAAAACCCGCGATATTAATCATTCCGCGCGAACCTCGCGGCACAGGGCAATGATATCATCTTGTTTTCCGCAGCTTAACGCTGTACAATAAGCGCGGAAAAACAACAGGGGGGACATCACATGCAGGGTGGACGTCACATAAAGGAGTATCTTTCCGCGCGGGAGGCGGCGCAGCTGTGGGGACTTTCGGAGCGGCGCGTACATACACTGTGCGAGGAAGGCAGAATCGAGGGCTTGATTCGCCTTGGGCGCGCGTGGGGTATCCCGCGTGACGCGAAGCGCCCCACGGATGAGCGCGCGCGGCGGCGCGGCGGCGCCGATTCCGTAATGCCCGCTGATATCAAGGCGCTTATCGCCCTGCTCGGGTCCGACGCCACTCTCTCGTTCCACCGCGACGGCTTTGCCGTGTTCCAGCTTGAAAACGACACAGGTAATGGAATTATAACGATTTATGACGTCTTTCCCGGCATCCGCCTGTTTTATAACGACCTGCATATGTCCTATATCTCTGACCACGACAGCATTCCGCTTCCATCCACATCGGATATTTTAGAAGTAAACCACTGCCGCGAGGGGCGTTTTGAATGCGAGCTGAAAAACGGCGAATGCGCCTATCTCGGCGAGGGGGATTTATCCCTGCTCTCTCTGCAGCCGATACTAAACACCTCGCGTTTTCCGCTGTCGCATTATCACGGCGTCTCCCTGCTTATCGATATTCCGCGCGCGTCGCGCAGCCTTGACGAATTATCCGAGCTGCTGGGCACAGTCCCTATTGATCTGTACGCCTTAAAGGACCGCCTGCTCGCCGACCGCCCGTATTTTATTATGCGCGGCACGGAATCTGTCGAGCATGTGTTTTCGGAGCTGTACAGCGCGCCGGAGCCGATGCGGGAGAGCTATATCAAGCTGAAAGCCATAGAACTGCTTATATTTCTCAGCGCCGCCGAGCCGGACAGCGGCGGAACTCGGCACTATTTTTATAAAACGCGGGTGGACGCCGTCAAGGCGATGCACCGTTATATGACCTCGCATATGGACGAGCCGTTTACGCTTGAATCGCTCTCCGAGCGGTTCGGTATCCCGCTTACCGCAATGAAAACCTGCTTTAAATCTGTATTCGGTGCGCCGATTCAGGCGTATATGCGTGAATATCGTTTGCAAGCGGCGGCTGTAAGGCTCCGTGAGACGGACGACTCCATCGCGGACATCGCCGCCGGTGTGGGCTATGACAGTCACGCCAGATTTTCCTCCGCCTTCCGCGCCGTTTATGGTGCGAGTCCGACTGATTATAGAAAGATTTCTGTCCGAAAAAGATAATTCGTGTCTGAATTCGATAACGCTTCCGCGTAAATTGGCGTATAATACGCTCTTGGTGTTAGTCTTTACTTCCACATTATAAACAGACTTTCGAGAGGGTTGTTTATGCGTCCGAATATTGTTGAACGCGCCGCGATGCTGCTTGTCGTGCTGTTCGGCGTTTCCCTGTTATCCTTTGCGATGTCGGCAATATCGCCGGTTGACCCCGCGGAGGCATATGTCCGGCGGACAAGCTTTACCAATGTAACGCCGGAGAAAATCGCCGAGGCTCGCCATCAGCTTGGGCTTGATAAGCCTGTACATATTCAGTATTTCAACTGGCTGCGCGGGGCGCTGCGTGGCGACCTCGGCGTTTCGCTGATATCGCGCAGAGCCGTAACGGCGGATATCGCCGCGTTTTTGCCGCTTACGCTGAAGCTGTCGGGGTTTTCCCTGCTGCTGGTTGCGGTGATATCCATTCCCCTTTCCGTTCTTTGCGCCGCGCGTAAAAACGGGGTGTTTGACCATATCACGCGAGGCGTGACGATTATCGGACTCTCGATGCCGAATTTTTGGCTCGGCTTTCTGCTGCTGCTCGTGTTCGCGGTTATTTTTCCGGTGTTTAAGGTGGTGGAAACGGGCTCCGGCTTGCGCGCCCTGCTGCTCCCCGCGTTCGCTATGGCGATACCCATCGCCTCCTCGTCCCTGCGCGTGTTCAGGGCTACAATTCTTTCTGAAATGAACAAGGATTATGTCGCGTTTGCCCGCGCGCGCGGGCTTTCATCGCGGCGCGTTTTGTGGCGGCACGTTTTGAGAAACGCGCTGCCGTCAATGCTTACTATGCTTTGCCAATACTTCGGCTATACCATCGCCGGGTGCGCCGTGCTGGAGCGTATTTTTTCCTTAAAGGGTCTTGGCAGTTATCTGATAGACGCGATAATCGGGCGCGATTTGCCCGCCGTCAACGGCTGTGTGCTTGTCGTCGC
>JAIRRO010000042.1 GCA_031255955.1 Oscillospiraceae bacterium | reverse complement strand
GTGTTCGGAACGCGCTATGACCAAAACGAAAACAACGATTATGTCGCGGCGTTAATCAGCTATCTGAACGGCGCGGACGCGTTTTCCCTGTCGGATTTCGCCGTGCTGCTGCGGCAGCTCTCGGGAGAGGCTCCCGCCGCACCGACGGCAAGCGCCGCTGCGCCGGGTAGTACGCCGGGTATGCCCGGTATACAAGCGCGCGCAGCCGCGCCCGTACCCGCGCCGCCCGCAAATTCCGTAAATCCGATAAGCCCGCCGCGCGCCGAACCCAAGCCCGCAGCGGCGTCAATACCATCCGCGCCGCCCGCGATATCCGCGCCGCCCGCAATGTCCTCACCCCCGCCCGCGGCACCTGACACAGCCGCGCCGCCCCCGCGACCGCCCATTAAGCTGCCGCCGCCCACGGCGACGCCTGTCGCCGCTCCGCCGGCTAAAAAAATCACGCTGCTTGATCTGCTGATGCATTACAGCAAGGAGAACAAGGCGGCGTACGACGCGCAGCGCGCGGCGGCGAAAGCCGGGAACGATACGCGCGCGGCAGCTGCCGCCGCGAATGACACACGCGCGCCGAAAGCATCAGAGCCGCGTCCGTCGGGCGGCTTTGCCGTACCCGGCGAGCGCCCCGTTATGCCGCGGGAGTCGGCGTCGCCGACACCGTCGGCAGCTCCGACGCCTGTTCAAGCGTATCAAACAGCGCCGCCCGTAAACGCGCCCCCGCGCCGCGCGGGGAACTTCGGCGAAACAGTTATGCTCGGCGGCGACGATGCCATCCCCGTCACCTCGTCCCTGGGCGACGGCGCGGAAGCGCGCAGCGCATACTTGGTGCGCTCCGCCAACAATGAGCGCATCGCGCTGACAAAGCCCGTGTTTCGCATCGGGAAAGAGCGCGACTTCGCGGACTATTTCATCGGGGACAACACCGCCGTCAGCCGCAGCCACGCGGAGATTATATCGCGCGGCGGCGAATACTTCGTATCCGATATGAACTCCACGAACCACACATATCTGGACGGCGAAATGCTTCAAGGCGGGATGGAGACGCCCCTGCGCCACGGGGCAAAAATTACGCTGGCAAACGAAGAATTTGAATTCAGACTGCGCTGAATTTTATACTGAGCCGGGCAAAGGAGGCGGCGCCTTGAATTATATCATTTCCGCCGGGACGGACATCGGACCTGTGAAGGACGTCAATCAGGACAGTCTTTTTGTGCGCGTAATACGCGCGGGCGAGCGCCGCATGGTGCTTGCCGTTATATGCGACGGGATGGGCGGACTCGCGCGCGGAGAGCTTGCCAGCGCCGCCCTGCTTCGCGCCTTCACCGATTGGATGAACCGCGAGCTGCCGCCGCTTGCCCGCGGATATATCGACGACGGCGTTATACGCGCGCAGTGGGACGAAATTCTATCGCGCCAGAACGAAAAAATCATAGAATACGGCACGGCGCACGGCATACAGCTCGGCACGACAATCGTCGCCCTGCTCATTACCGACCGGCGATATTACATCGCAAACGTCGGGGACTGCCGCGCCTATGAAATATCTGACAGCCTGCGCCAGATAACGCGCGACCAGACAGTCGTCGCGCGCGAGGTCGCCCGGGGCAATATGACGCAGGAGGAAGCCGACGACGATCCGCGCCGCAATGTTCTCTTGCAATGTGTCGGCGTCTCCGGGGAGGTTGTCCCGGATTTCTTTTTCGGCGACACGCGGCGCGACGCCGTGTATATGCTCTGCTCTGACGGCTTCCGCCACGAGCTGACGCCCGGCGAGCTGTACGCCGCTCTGCGTCCCGCGCCCGGCGAGGCGGCAAGCGCGGAGGAAATGAAGCTCTGCTTAGAGCGCCTCATCGATACAAACAAGCGCCGCGGCGAGCGGGACAATATCTCCGTCGTCGCCGTCCGCACGTTTTAGGCGGAGGGGGGCAGCTATCGTTTTATGCTGAAAATCGGCTCGTATGTGGACGGCAAGTATAAAATTCTGAACGAAATTAACCGCGGCGGCATGAGCGTCGTATATATGGCGGTCAACGAGCGGGTAAATAAAACGTGGGCGGTTAAAGTAGCGCGCCGCGACGGCTTGCACGATAACAATATGGCAATTATGAGCCTGATAGCGGACAGAAAAACGCTGATGGGACTCTCCCACCCGAACCTGCCGAGCATCGTGGACGTCTATGAAAACGAGGAGTCCATGATGCTTGTAATGGACTATATCGAGGGCAACCCACTCTCCGTTGCCTTGAATGAGGGCGGCGCGCTGCCGCAGGAGGACGTCATCCGCTGGGCGCGCCAGCTGTGCGATGTGCTGGGATACCTGCACGGCGAGAGCATCATCTATCGCGATATGAAGCCCTCAAACATCATGTTAAAGCCCGACGGCAACATCACGCTTATCGATTTCGGCGCGGCGCGGGAATTTAAGGAGAAAAACGTCGCCGATACGCAGTGCCTCGGAACCATCGGCTACGCCGCGCCGGAGCAGTTCGGCGGGCACGGACAGACGGACGCGCGCACGGATATTTACTGCCTCGGGGCAACGCTGCACCATCTCGTCACGGGCATAGACCCCTGCCGCGAAGCAGCCTTCAGCAAGCCGCCAATCAGGCAAATTAATCCCGCGCTCTCCGGCGGACTCGAACGTATTATTGAAAAATGCCTGCGGGACGACAAATCCGGGCGCTATCAATCCTGCGCGGAGCTATTACGCGACCTTGAGCGGTATGAGGAATTTGACGAACAATATCGGCGGCGTCAGAAAAAACGCCTCGCGGCGTTTCTCGTCGCGGCGGCGGTGACGCTTGCGCTTGCCGCCGTGTCGGGCGGCGCCTACGCCGCAGCCTCAAGCCGCCTGAGCGCGGATTACGGGCTTAAAATCGCCGCCGCGGCGGACGCGCAGCTGCCTCAGTCAGAGCGCGTTTCGCTGTATCTGGACGCCATTCGGATAAACGCCGCCGACACCGCGGCATATCTGAGCATGATAGAGCTGTTTGTATCGGGCGGCGAGCCGGAGGGCGCTTTAACGCGTGAGGAGGCGTCGGTTTTAACGCAGCTGAAGGCGGGGCTGGACATTGCCGACGGGCAGGGCTACGCGAGTACGATTTATCCGCTGCAGGCGCTGCTTTCGGCGGACCCCGTGGGCTACGCGCGCGTCTGCTATGAAATCGGCGCGGCGTTTTGGTACGATTACGAAGCGGAGGCGGACAGATACACCGCCGCGGCTGAGTGGTTTGAGGAAGCCGCCGCGGGCTATCCCATCGCAAGGACATATGTGGAGCTTGGGCGGTACAGCCGCGAAATACGCCGCTATGCCGGGCAAAACAGGATAGAAAAGATGCACGAGGCATACAGGGCGCTCTGGGACGCTCTCACCGCGCTGCGAAACGACGCGCGAGCGACGGACGATAACGACACCAAGCTGCTTGCGTGGTCAGAGATCGTCGAAAGCGCCTCTGAAAAGGCAGGATATTTTCTTGTAAGCGTCGAGCGGACTGAAATGCTGGCGCTGCTGGACTCCGTGGCTGCCGACGCCGCCCTGCTGCGGGACGGGACGCGATATGAGGACGTCCGCCGGATTATCGATGCGCTTATCGCCTCTGTGGAGGAGGCGAAGGCGCGGATAAACTCCGCCGTATGACATACGAAGCGCTGCGGCTGGTTCACCTCGTCACCGCCGCTCTTGCCGCGCTGACGCTGGCGGTGGCTGTGCTGCTGTTCATCCGCTTCAACGTCCCCGGCATCATTCGCAGCCTTGCGGGGACAACCGCGCCCCGGCGCGCGCCGAAGCGCCGCCGCTCCGCGAAAAACGATACCGCGCAAAGCAAAGCCGCGCAGAGCAAAACCCCGCCAAAACAATTTTCGCAAATCACACCCCGACCCATCGCGGCGACACCGGCGACGGAGCCGTTATCGCAAGCAGCAATTATCACCCCCGCCCCGCCCACAGAGCCGATATCACCCCCGCCCGCGGCGCTCGATACAGTCGCGCCGCCGACGGAGCAAAACTCCCCCGCGTTTGAGCTGGAATACGACATTACCTACGTCCACACGGACGAGAGCATTATATAGGAGGGCTGATTATGAATCGCGGCAGGCTTAAAACGGCGTTTTGGGGCGCGGCGCTTTGTATGCTGCTCTGCTCGCTGACGTTTCTCTTTATGCCGCTCGTCGGCAGGCAGGCGCTCGGCGGTCGCGTGCTGCCGACGCGACTGCTGGGCGTGTGGTTCTGGCTGGCGCTTATCGCGGGCGCGGCGCTGTTCATAATAGCCGACCGCGGCAGGCGGGCGCTGCAATCCGAGCCTGATTCCGCGCCCCCCAAGCGAAAAAAGCAGCCCGCAGAGACTCCGCAGTTGCCGCCGAAGCGGGCTTATCCCGGGGCGCTGCGATTCTTTTCAAACAAATGGGCGCGCGCGGCGGATGTTCTTTGCGCCGCAAGCATTCTCGGCTTCGCGCTTGTTATGCTGACCGCCCCGCGCAGCTATGCGGCGTATGTGCTGCTCTGCTTGCTGGTGTTCACGCTGATGATGCACGGCACGCTCAACGGAGCGAATTTCAGCTTTTTCACGCAGAGCGAAAAACCGAAGCCCAAAAATCGCGCGCAGAAAAAGCACTCGCCGAAAAAACAATCACAGCACTCACCAAAAAAACAATTGCAAGGAGGACGCAGATGAACAAGACAACGCGCGCGGCGATGAAATCGCTGTCATTTTTGAAAAGAACGGCGGCGCTGCTGCTCTGCTCGGCGCTGCTTGTCCCGCGGGCACTCGCCGCTGATATATCAGAGCCGCTTACTGACACGCCGATGTATGAGGACGCCGCCGTGCCTATGGCGGCGCTTGATAATACGGCGGCAGCGCCCGACCCGGCAGCGGCAGCGTTCGAC
>JAIRRO010000017.1 GCA_031255955.1 Oscillospiraceae bacterium | reverse complement strand
AAGCAGAAAGCGCGCCACGCGCCCCGGCGTCATTCGCGTCAAGGCGTGCGCCACATCGGCAAGACCGCTGTAATCCCCCGCTTTTTCGTAATATGTCACAGCGTCTGACTTAAAATCGTTCTCGTGACACCATTTTGCCGCGCGGGAATATACCCTCCGTTTCTCCTCACTCGTCAACAGCTCGCAACGGCGTTGCAAAAATTCCTTAAACAGCCTGTGCGCGCGGAATGCGTCCGAATACGCGTCGTATCTGACGAATGAGCTGACCTTGTCCAGCACTGCCCAGGCGGATTTTTCCTCGCTTCCCGTCAGCTCGTGCAGCAGAGCGGGCGGCAGATGGTCGATAAGCGCCAGCCGCACCAATAGCTTCTTTTCTTCGTTTGTCAAGGGGGCAAAAATTTCTGTTTCTATGAATTTGAACACACCGGATTTCATTGAGGAAAGCGCTCGGTCGCGTCTGTTCAGGTTGTTCTTTAACGCGAGTCCGATTAGGCGCACGGCAAGCGGCCAGCCGCCCGTTGCGTTATATATATCGGTATCCTCCTGCGCGGGCAGGGTTATGCCGATTGCCTCAAGATAGCTGTGCATTTCGTCTTTGCTGAAGCGCAAATCCTCTTCCTCTATGCGAAAAACCATTCCCCGCTCGGCAAGTCCCGCCGGATTGACGCGCGGCTCCTGCCGCGATATGAATATCAGCGCCGTATTTAAGAACGGAGACTCCATAAAGCGCTCAAAAAAGCGCAGTATCGCCTTGTTTTCAATCAGATGAAAATCGTCGAACACGAATATCCGCCGAATCTCGGATGAGGTTTCGGCGCTTACCAGCGCTGAAAAGCGCTCATATTTCCGTTCGGATTCCGGGAAGCCCAGCAGCGTCAGCCGCTTAGCAAGCGGCGCGTTCACCGGTGCGATGACCTTGGTGAAGCTCACCCAAAAGCGCTCCACAAGATTGTCCATCTCAAAAATCTGCATCCAGAATCTATGCGTTTTCCGCTCGTTTATATCCCCGTTTTCGGGGTCAAGAAATGTGCTTATCGTCTGCGTCTTGCCATATCCCGCGCCGGCTGTCACGATAACCGATTTAATCGGCTCGCGCACCGCTCTTACAAGCAGCTCACGCACGCGCGGACGCATATAAAAATCGCGCGCATCGGCGACCTCTCTGTTTTTCGTCAGGTTTTTTCCCATATCATCCCTCCCCGTTTACAGCTCCCTCATCGGGAAAATTATTTCTATTTCCGTGCCGCTTTGCCCCTCGTCCTCCGCTGTGACAGGTCGCCGCCTTGCCGTAATCTCCAGACCCAGCTTCAGACACAGCTTGCGGCACAGATACAGCCCCAGCCCCGTTGAACGCCCGAAAACACGTCCGTTTTCGCCCGTAAAGCCTTTGGAGAACACGCGTCCAATGTCCCCGCTCGGTATGCCGACGCCGTTGTCCCGCATAAACAGCGAAACGCTTCCGTCCCCCTGCGCGCTTTCAAATTCCAGCTGCGTGCAGCCGTATTTCACGGAATTATCGATTAACTGCCCCAAGATAAACGCTATCCATTTGGCGTCGGTCAGCACGCTGTGCGTCAGGCGCTCGGTGTCAACAGATATCCTCCGCGCAATTAAATACCGCGCGTTGCTTTTCAGCGCCCCGCCGACAAGCGCGGACAGCTCTGTTCGCTTAATAACATAATCCTGCTCTGTGTCGCTGCCGCGCGCGTAAAACAGCGCCTGCTCCACCATTCGCTCAATTTTCTCCGATTCAGTGATGATGTCGCTGTTTTTCGCGTTCTCCGCGCTGAGCTTAACGGCGGCGATGGGCGTTTTTATCTCATGCACCCACAGCTCTATGTATTCGCGGTACTCCGCGGCAGAGCGTCTGTACTCCGCCACCTCACCGCTCATCGCCTCGCCCGCCGCCCGCAGCGTATCGCACAGGATATCCCCCTCGGCAAATCCGGGCGGTTCTATTATCTCCGGCAGGAGATAGCGTTTATCAAGCGAGCGCAGCGTTTCCTCAAGCTCCGCGTAAAACCGCCGCTTCGCGAGATATTCCGGCAGCAGGGCAAGAAGGCTCCCTAATAACAGGACGCCCGTCGGCAGCAGCGCGAAATACACCTCCGCGCGAAACGCATACAGCAGCGTCGCCGTGAGGCACGCATCAAAAATGACAACCGCGAGAAATAGGACCTTCCCGCGGGCGAAATCACGGAGCCTCACAGCGAGTAACCCAAGCCGCGCTTTGTTTTAAGCGCCTCCGCCGCGCCGATTTCACTGAGCTTTTTGCGCAGGCGGTTTACGTTGACGGTCAGCGTGTTGTCATCCACAAAGGAATCGGTTTGCCACAGGGCATGAATCAGCTCGTCACGCGGGACAATATTCCCGCGGCTTTCGATAAGCAGCTGCATAATACGCAGCTCGTTTTTGGTCAGCTCCGCGGCGCGCTCCCCGCGTGACACGGAGCTTTTTCCGACATTCAGCGTTAAGTCCCCGTGCTTCATTTCCGCCGAGCCGCGTCCGTATACGCGCTCGATTATCGCTGAAATCTTAGCCAGCAGCAGCTGTGTGTTGTACGGCTTCGTGATAAAATAATCCGCGCCGAGATGCATGCTGACAAGCTCGTCCGCATCCCCGGCGCGGCTTGTCACAACGATTATGGGTATGGCGGAGCGCGAGCGCAGCTCCCGGCAGATTTGAAATCCGTCGCTGCCCGGCAAATTTATATCAAGCAGCACAAGGTGCGACGATGTTTCAGCCGCAAGCTCCGCTATCCCGCCGAAGCTCTCCGCGGTAATTGTTTTGTAACCGTGCTTTTCCAGCAGGGCTGCAAGCTCTTTTCTTAATACGGTGTCATCCTCGACAATAAGAATGCGGTACAATTCACTGTCCCCTCTTTTTCAGCTTTGCCCATATTATAGCAAATACCGCACAGAATTTCAACTGTCACGAAATAATTTCCAGTCCCGTTTTAGAGCCTTCAGAAAATTTCAGCATATTTTTTCAGCTTTATATAGATTTATCCGTTGCTTTATGTTAGAATGACCGCGGCAGCGATAAAAAAACAAAACTAAGGGGGAAAAATTATGCCATCGGCATCATCAAGCACTGTAGAAATATTCATCGCAATGGCTATCTATCTTCTCGCTATCATCGCAATCGGACTTGTTACGGCAAAGCGCGCGGGCGAAAGCTCTGAAAGCTTCTTCCTCGGCGGACGCGGTCTTGGTCCTTGGGTCGCCGCTATGAGCGCGGAGGCGTCCGATATGTCCGGCTGGCTCTTAATGGGGCTGCCCGGCGTGGCGTTTTGGCTGGGCGCGGCGGACGCCGCGTGGACTGCCATCGGTCTTTTCATCGGTACATATCTTAACTGGCTGTTCGTTGCAAAGCCTCTGCGTCGCTATTCGGCGCTCGCCGGAAACGCGATTACTCTGCCGGACTTCTTCTCAAACAGATTTAAGGAAGCCCGTATGAAGCCGCTGCTTATCATCTCATCGCTGTTCATTCTTGTTTTCTTCGCTGTGTATGCGGGCAGCTGCTTCGCCACGGCGGGCAAGCTGTTTTCGCAGCTGTTCGGCGCGCCGTATCTGCCCATGATGCTGCTCGGCGCCATCATCGTTATCTTCTATACGCTGCTCGGCGGCTTTCTCGCCGAATCGATTTCCGACCTCGTACAAGGCTTCGTTATGATCGCCGCGCTTGTCGTGGTTCTCGTCGGCGGGGTTGCGTATGCCGGAGGGTTCGGCGCTGTCGCGGAGAATATAAAGGGAATTGAGGGCTTTACCTCATTCTTCGGAATGGCGTCGCCCGTCACGGACAGCGAAACGGGCATTCAGCTTGTAGAGGGCGGCAAGGCTCTCTTCGGCGGCGCCTCGAATTACGGTTTTCTTACGATTATCTCTACGATGTCGTGGGGGCTTGGCTATTTCGGTATGCCTCAGGTGCTGCTGCGCTTCTTCGCGATACGCAAGCTGGGCGAGCTTAAAAACGCGCGGCGCATTGCCACCGTGTGGTGTTTCATTTCTATGGCGGCGGCTGTAATCATCGGTCTTGTCGGGCGCGCCGTCAGTATGACGCATATGTCCGATCCGGCTTTCATCGCAGCCGGCGGCGCGGAGCTTTTCACGGCGGCAGGCGCGGAGAACGTGTTCGTCGTGCTTTCCAGAATGCTGTTCCATCCGCTTGTCGCGGGCGTAATGATGGCGGGTATTCTCGCCGCCGTAATGTCCTCCTCGGATTCTTATCTGCTTATCGCGTCGTCTGCGATTTCCAAGAACATCTATCAGGGCGTTTTCAAGAAATCCGCGTCTGATAAGGATGTAATGTTCATCTCGCGCCTCGCGCTGCTGCTTGTCGCCGTTTTCGGCGTGCTTGTCGCGCTGGATAAGGACAGCAAAATATTTACGATTGTCAGCTTTGCGTGGGCGGGCTTCGGAGCTACATTCGGTCCGCTTGTGCTGTTCTCCCTGTTCTGGAAGCGCACCAGCCACGCCGGCGCCGTCGCCGGTATGGTCGCTGGCGGCGCGATGGTGTTCCTGTGGAAATTTTTATTAAAGCCACTCGGCGGCGTCTGGGGTATTTATGAGCTGCTTCCGGCGTTCCTCGTCTCCTGCGCGGTGATTGTCGCGGTATCCCTGGCAACAAAGGCGCCCTCCCGCGAAATTCAAGAGGAATTTGAGCTGGCGAAAACATACGAGGTATAATTTACCCGCCCGCTGTGCATAAACTGCTGTAATCGGCGCAAAATACGAAGGCTTACCAAAGTTTTCTTCCAAAGTTTTTTTCAATGAAAGGACTCTATCTTATGAAAAAGCACGGTTTTTTTGTGACGCTGATCTGCGTCGTCACCTTCATCGCGGCAATCGCAACGCTTGCCATCCTGTTCCGCGATGAAATATGCGACTTTTTAGCCGCCGCGCGCGAAAAGCTGAACACCATCAAATCAGAATTCCCGCCCCCGGATGAGTACGGCGACTACGCGGACATTGAATAATCGCGGAATAATTTTCTCCCGGCGAAACCTTTCGCTTCGTTTCGCGTCTTGTATGGTGAACCCAAAAATTTTGACGCGGGAGGATACATAAAATGAAAATTTCGCTTGGAACAAATTTACGTGTAAAAAGAGCGGCAGCGGCAGTTTTCGCCGTCCTGCTCACGGTGGTGCTTTGCCTGTCGGCGTTCGGCTGTGCGTCCGCTTCGCTCGGCGCCTCGTCGCAGTCTGCGCCGCAGGTCAACATGGCTTTGGACTCCGTTTACTCCGCGGCGGAAGGTGAAATTGCATTCGGAGAAGGCAGCTCGGATTATCTTTATACCGCCGACGCCAAGAATGGATACGCTCCCGCTCCCGCCGCCGCTCCCGGCGGAGGCGGCGGAAGCGGCGGCGGCTTAACCGCCTCCCCCGTCGCCGGAAGCGCGGCGGGGGCGTTCGCTGAAAAAATCATCTATTCGGCAAACGCCTCTATCGAAAGCGTGGAGTTTGACAAGACGCTTGAAGCGCTGGAGCAGATGATAATCCAATATGACGCTTTCATCGAAAGCTCCAGTGTCAGCGGGGCAGACTACGCCACAACGTATTACGGACACAATCCGTACCGCGGCGCGTTTTATTCCATCCGCGTCCCGCGTGAGCATTTTAATGCGATGACAGGCTCGCTATCGTCGCTCGGCAACGTTACGCGTATATCGACGAACGCGGACAATGTCACAGAGCAGTACATGGACGTGGAATCACGACTGACAACATACAGGATTGAGGAAACGCGTCTGCTGGCGATGCTGGAAAAGGCTGATAACGTCACGGATATGATAACCATCGAATCCACGCTCTCCGGCGTGCGGTATGAGATTGAAGCCCTAACCTCACGCCTGAAGAATCTGGACAACCGCGTAAGCTACAGCTCCGTCACCATCGACATCAGCGAGGTGGAGATATTAACGGAGCCGGAGCAGATTCATCTGACATATACGCAGCAAATCGCGGAGGGGCTGAAGGCGACGCTCCGCTCGGTCGGGAATTTCTTTAAGGACGCCCTGCGCGTGTTTATCGTCAATCTGCCCGTGCTGATAATTTGCGCTGTTATCATCGTCGTCGTGATTCTCATCGCGAAGGGCGCTGCAAAAAAAGGCAATAAACGCTTGCGGGAGGGCAGCGCCACGGACGCCACCGACAGCGGTAACGAAGGGAGTGACGGCGGAGATGCCGGATAAATCAAACGCCGAAAACGGCGATGTAACGCTTGACCTCTTGCCGTGCGACGGCGAACGCGCCCTGCGCGAGCTGTCCGACGGGCATATGGTCATCGCGCGGTCAGGCAACGATTTTTTATATGTGGTGGAGCGCGCCGCCGCCTACCATATGTTCACGCACACGCCGGGCGCGCCCGGTGGCGGGCAGCGGCAGTTCCCCAAAAACGAAAAGTACACGGCGTCTGTGAAAAAGCTCGCGGAGCTGTCCGACGCGATGTACCTTTGCGTGTTCGATGATAAAATGAATCTTTACGGCGTGTTGCAAAGCGCCGAGGACGGCATACTGTCAATGTTCCCCGGCGACAACCGCGACGGCGACGCCGACATCGAGTTTCTGCCGTGGGATAAATCCCGCGACGCCGACGCCGCGGGCGACGCGGCAGCGCCGCATGACGGCATCCCCGGCAGCGACTTCCCCAGCGAACGCTTTGAGGATTTGTTTGAAATGGAGTGATTATTCGCTTTCCGGAATTAAGCTAAGGAAATACCCGTCCGCCAAATCTTTTATGTAGCCGGTGGAAATGCTTTTTGCGGGTCAGGCGCCGGAATTGTTTCTCAAAGTCATCGCTGTAATCCACCGTGAATATTTAATGTCTTTCATGTCTGTCGTCCTCAATCTCCGCGCGGATTTTCTTCACCAATTCCCTTGCGTTACC
>JAIRRO010000112.1 GCA_031255955.1 Oscillospiraceae bacterium | reverse complement strand
TATTATCTCCGCCGCGGCGCCCAGCTCGGCGCGCAGCTTTTCAACCGTCGCGCGCCCCAGACCGCCGCCCTGACCATCCACTACCGCAATATACAACTTAATTGTCCTCCTTGCTTTTTTCTTGGTTTTTTCTTGGGCTTTTTCTCGGGTTTTTCTCGCGCCTATAAATCCAGCGCGGCGTGATAACCCCTGAACACTGCCTCACGAATGTTTTTCACCTGTACGCAGTCCCCGACAAAGGCTGTTTCCGGCGCTATGAATCGCAGGGCGTCCGATATCGCCCTTTGCGGCTTTGCCCCCGCCGCGACGATTATTGTGTCCGCTTCGATTAAAAATTCGGCGACGCGCGGGAACTCCACCCCGCGGACAATTACCGCCCCCGGCTTTTGCGGCGGGCGCTCGCTCTGCGTCCGCGCAACCAAGCCCGCGGCGGAAAGCGATACGCCGCGCGTGTTTAGATATACCTTTGTAAGCTCCTCCACAAGTCCGCGCAAAATGGGACCGTGGCGCGGATTGGCGTCCGGGGCAAGCTGCGATCCCATCTCCACCAGCGTGACCATCTTGCCGATTTGCGCCAGATGCACCGCCGTTTCGCAGCCCGCAAGTCCCCCGCCAATAATCACAACGCGCTCACCGACTTGCGTGGCATACTCCGGCAGGGCGGCGGCGAATATCACATTTTGCCCGTCAATCCCCGGAATCGACGGCACTATCGGCTCTGCCCCCACGGCGACAATAATCGCATCGGGCGCGACGCGCCGCGCGAATTCCGGCGTCACCTCCGCCCCGAAGCGTATATCCACCCCGGCTTGACGCAGCTGATATTCCCGCGTTTTTATAAAATCCAGCGACGGACGCTTGAATGGTATTCCCCCTTCGGAAAGCAGCGCTCCGCCCAGCTCGTTGCGTTTTTCGCACAGAATTACGGAGTGCCCGCGCTGCGCCGCCGTCAGTGCCGCCGTGACGCCGCCCGGTCCGCCCCCGACGACAAGCACATATTTTTTCGCCCCGCGCGGCGTTTCGAATCGACCTTCAAGCTCTCTGCCGATAACGGGGTTTATGGCGCATACGCGCGTCTGCGTCAGCATACGCTCCGCATGGCAGGTAAAGCAGCGCAGACAGCGTAAAATTTCGCCGTCTCTATTGGCTTCAACCTTGCGCGGCAGCTCGGGGTCAGCTAACAGCGCGCGCGCCATACACACCACATCCGCCTTGCCGGACGATATAATCCGCTCCATTTCGGCGGGGTTTCCAAGTCCCCCGACTGTCGCGACGGGTACGGTGACATGTCTTTTTATTTCGGCGGCAAGATGCACATTTGCCCCGTGCGGCGCAAACATCGATGGATGCGTGACGGCAAAGCCATCCTCCCCGAAGCCCGCCGAAACGTGCAGGAGGTCAATTTTTGCGTCGATCAGCTTCGCAAATTCCACCGCCCCGGCAATGTCATACCCGCCCGGTATTTTTTCTTCGCCGCTGATGCGCAGCTCTATCGGGAAATCCGTGCCCACAACCGCCCGCACGGCGTCAATAATTTCGATAGCCAACCGCGCGCGGTTTTCAAGGCTTCCGCCGTATTTATCGGTGCGTTTGTTTACGGCAGGTGATAAAAACTGTTCTATCAGCCAGCCGTGTCCGCCGTGCAGCATCAGCATATCAAAGCCCGCGCGGCGGACAAGCTCCGCTCCGCGGGCGAAGGACGCCACGATGTCGTCAATAAGCTCGTTCGGCATTTCGCGGACGCGCTTGCCGTCCGGCAAAATAAGCTCTGACGGACCGTATTTCATAATTTCAAAGTCGCGGCTGCCCTGCGGAATGTCCATCTCGGAATACATTCCCCCGTGATTCAGCTCTATTGACGCAATGGCGCCGTGCCGCTTAATGGCGCGCGCGAGGTCTGTAAGTCCCTGCAGGGCGCCGTCGGCGTACAGACTAAGCAGTCTGCCGTGGCTTTTGCCCGTGGGGTGCGTGACAGCCTCTGACACCGTTACCGCCGCCGCGCCGCCCTTTGCCCGCAGCTCGTAAAAGGCAATCATTTCGTTTGTGACAAGCCCGTCCGCCGTGATATACGGAAAGCCCATCGGCGCCGAACACATACGGCTCCGCAGGGCAAGATTCCCCACGCGCAGGGGTGAGACAAGGCGCGGATATTTCAGCGCAAACGGCGTTTTTTGCGGCATAGCGCGGCTCCCTTCGGCGTTTTCGTTTTCTTTTTATATTCTACACCGTTTGAACCGTGAAGTCAAACACGCGGCTGAAATTCAGCCGCGTGTTATGTACCGCGCAATATCCCCGATGACCTCCTCCGGCACGGGTGTTCTCACCCTGTATTCCGTTTCGATGAGCTGCGATAACGGGACGTCCTCTCCCGTATACTCCCCAAAAATATGATTAAGCCTCGGATACATCTTAAATTCCGCCGCGGGATGCCCGGAAAGGCGCGCCCGCCAGCGCTCCATATCCTCCGGCGGCACCTGCTTGTCGCGCCCGCCCGCAAGAATCAACACGGGCTTTTTATCCGACAAATGCAGCGCCGCGGCGTCTATCCCCTCAAAGCTCTTCAGATAATACCCCGGCATACCGAATATCGTGGTGCGCAGCGCCTCGTCCTCCGTCATTTCGGATAAACGTCGCGCCTTTTCCGCCTCGGCTCGCACAAGCTCACGCGCGGCGTCCGCCGCAGCCTCGTCCATTTCTTCTACCAGCGCAAGGTTTTGCTCCTCGCTCAGCTCCCAAAGGCTCCGCGTTGTGCCTGCCATTATGATATATCCCGCGACGGGCTCGCTTTGCCCGATATATGACAGCAGTCCGCCACCCATGCTGTGTCCCAAGAGATAAATGCGATTTTCATCAATTCTTGAGTCGGCGCGCAGGAAGCGCACCGCCGCCGCGGCGTCGTCCGTTGTTTCCTCCGCAATCGTGAATTTCGCGTAGTTCCCGTCGGCGACGATCTCCGCGCCATACGTAAACGTGCGCTTGTCATAGCACAGCACGGCGATGCCGTGAGCGCTTAACCCCTCTGCTATATCCGCAAACACAAAGTTTGCCCCGATGCTCCCGTTTTTGTCCGACGGTCCCGAGCCGTGAATCAGGATAACGGCGGGCAGCGGCTTTTCGGTGTTATCGGGCAGGGTGAGCCGTCCGTGAATCGGATAGCGCGGGTCCGCGGAAAATGTGACGCTCTCCCCCGCGGTGCGGGGTTCGCTGTCGTCGCTGTCCGCCGCCAGCTTACCCTCTGTAAAAAACAGCCCCGCGACTTTGCCGCTTTTATCAATAACCGTTCTTTGTATGAGCGAGGCGTCGCTGAAACGCACCTCTGTGAGGACTATTTCGTAGCCGTCGGCGTCCGCCCTCTCGTCCTCTCCCGCGCCCGAAAACTCGCCGTAAGCCGATTCAAGCTGCTGCCACATCCCTCCGGCGGCGTCGCCGAGCGCTGATTTCATTGTGTCGTCCATAAACGAGAGGATTTCGTCCGCGTCGCCGCTTTGCATCGCAAGCAGCAGGCTATGCGCTGTGTCCTCCGGCGTCGGCTTGCTCGGCGTCGGCGATATCGGCGTCGGCTCGCTTATCTCCGGAGTCTCCGGCGTCTGTGATACCGGCGGCGTTTCCTGTGCGGGGTTTCCGCCGCCGCAGCCCGACGCCACCGCAAGCAGCGCCGCCGCCGCGCTAAGCAGTACCACGCGGAAAGATGTTTTTGCTTTTAAGATTACTTTATCCATAAATATTCAAAAAACTCTTATCTGCTCTCGCTTATGTATATCTGCACACGGCTTTGTACCACCGCGGCGGTGTCCTCCGCGGATTTGCGTCCCGCGAAATAGTTCTCCGCTTCCTCTCTGACGATGTTCATCACCATCGTGTACGCGGTGTATATCTGCGTTGTGCTTGCGATAAGCGCGTCAATAGCGTCAACCTCTGTTTGGGTAAGATGATAGTTCTCATTCGGATCCTCCTGTGCCTCAGACCCGGGCAGGGCGTATCTTCCCCCAATAAGTCGCAGAACGGGTCTTGCCCCAACAAACTGCGTTTCAGAGACGCCGCTATCAAAATCCTGATATCCCTCGCGCTCTCTCATCGGCGTCATCTCAAATTCCTTCACCTTGTCCTGATAATTACGGTTCAGGCTGAAGCCGTTGCCCCAGAAGTATCCGCCGCTGTTTTCAAAATTCGGCTCCGATTCCACAAAGCCCAGCAGGAACTCAAAGCATATCTGCTGATGCTCGCCGCGCGCGGAGATGGCGTACTGCCCGTTCGGATAAATCACCGAGCCGCTGCCCTTATATGTCGGGAAGCCGACATATGTGATTTCTTCGCCGACGCGTGTTTCTAAATCGCGAATGTTTCTGTAGCTCCCCACGTATTCCTGCGACAAAATGGCAAGATCGTCGCGCTGATATGTCTCATACCGCCGATAGTCCTCTTCCTGCCAGTCGTTCCAATTCAGCTCATCAGGGAATTCGTTTGCGAATTCAAGTAGGCTGACAAAGCCTTCGTTAAAGCTGCACGTGCCTGTGCCCCAGTCTATAAACTGCGTCATTCCGAGCATCATACCTGTTGAAAGCGCATCCATACGCTGCATCATAAAGAAGGATTTTGTCCCCTCCGGCATCCCTGCCAGCACACGGTTGAGGTCGTCCATCGTCCAGCCTATGGTGTCGCCGACGATAGAGCGCTTCGCCGCCACCGTTCCGATGGAAAACGACGGTATCAGCCGATACAGCTTGCCGTCTATCTCATCGGCTTTCAGTACGCTTTGCACCAGGTCCTCGCGATTTATGCTGTCAGAGGCGTCGATCAACTCATAAAGATCGGCTAAGAGTCCTTTGTTGGCGAGCATCGGGAGATCCAGCTCCTCGTTGAGTACCAATATATCCGGTATTCTGCCCGTGATGAGGTCAGCCCTCAGCTTGCTGATGCCGATTTCATACTGCCCCTCTGTGTTGTATGTGCTGTAATCCTCAATGACAAGCCTGTATTCGTCATTGCCCTTGTTAAATTCCATGGCGCGGCGCTTGAAGTTGTAATCCTCATACAGCGTCGCCACCTTGAGAATGATTTTTTCTTTGTTTTCCGCATCCGGTATGGGCGTCAGCTTTAATATCTGCTGTCCGCCTTCGCCATAGCTGTACATGGTTGTGACGAAGCTGCCGTCGCCAAGGCTTATCATATTCCCTATGTTGTAGCCGTCGATGTCCGAATTCATAAAGTTCAGCACTTCCTTGAATTCTCCCGATGGCGTCATACCGAAGATGCCGCGCCCGTTCATATTGCCGTACAGCAGATATTCGCCGCTGCCCGTCATATAAGCGCTTACCCACGCGTTGCCCGGGATGGCAAACGGAATTTCCTCTCCCCAGCCGCGCGTGATTTTATCAATCACCTTCAGCGTCTGTGTTCTTCCGCCGCCGCTTTCGATATTGCCGTAATTGATGACATTTACCGCCACGCGCCCGTCGGGGAAGCGTATAATGCCCTCCATATAGGTATCTGTTTCCGGCTTCACCACAAACAGCCGTCTGCCCGTTTTGTCCACCGCCAGAATAAATTCGTTGCAGTTGATATACAACGCGCCGTCGTCCGCCTGCTCTAATCCGGAGACTCCGATGTAATCATACCCGTCGTCTGCCAGCGTTTCAGCCACGTCAAAGCTCGCCGTCTCATTCCAGCCTTCATCGTACAGGCTCACCGTCAGCTTTTGCTCATATACCTGCTGCATCGGGTCACTGTAGTCCTCATATGTGTCAGTGCGGACTATGGCAAACGTGCCGTCCGGCAGGCACTTTGTCGTGTTGATGTATGAATAGCGGTAGGCTTTCTCATCGTCCTCCGGCTCGGTATATCTCCCGCTTCTTATCGCGAGGTGAACCGTCGGCGCCGACTCGCTGCCGTCAATCGCTATAGAAATAATTTCGCTTCTCTCCGTCATACTGATCGGCGAATTATATACGGGTTCGTCGATAACGGGTTCGTCAATAACATCTTCGTCAAACGGAAGAATACCCACATCCGGATTGTCGATGTCCGTGCCGCCCTCCGGTGGCACATAATCGTAGATATAGCGGGTGAAATACGCCCTGCCGTTGACGACATCAATCAAGTTGCTGTTTGCCCAGCCCTGGTCATCGCTGTTGGCAAACGACAGCGGCTCCGCGCGATAGACATGCTCCAGCTTTTGCTTCTCGGGTCCTCCGGTTTCCTGCGGCTCCCCATTTCGTTTGTTGCAGGCGAACAGTGAAAGAACCATAGCCACGGCGAGCGCGGCGGCTGCTGCCCTCCTCACGCGCGCGGCGGTCTTTTTTTCTTTTTGCATTTGTCTCTCCTTTTAAAGTCGTCTATTTAGCCCGCACTGCGCAAGGCTCCGACATTATATTATGACGGGTTTTTTATCAGTTGGTTTCGCTGATAAAGATGGATACGCGACTTTGAATGATATTCGCCGCGTCCGCCGCCGATTTCGCCCCCGACAGGAACGCCCCGGCTTCCTCTTGAATGATGCTCATAATTTGCGTATTCGCGCCGTAAATCTTCTCCGCGCCTTCTATAGCCTCGCGAACCCGGCTGACCTCATCCTCTGAAAGCGGATATGTGTCCAGCGCGGTGACGAAGCCGCTCCACATATCGCCCATATTGCGCCAGCTTTCCATTGTCTGCTCCAGCTGCTCCAGCGAGGTATATGTGGTGCCGTAAACCGTGACGCCCTTTGCAAAATCGCGCTGCTCTATCGGCAGCATCTCCTGCTCCGCCGAGTCTTCAAAGCGGTTTTTGTTGATGGACAGCACAGCGCCTCCGCCGAAGCCGAACCCGCCGCCGCCCGAGGCGCCCAGCGTTATATCCTCACGCAGCAGCCTGCTGATGAATTCCCACGCCAACTCCTTGTGCTGCGAATTTTTTGATATCGCAAAGTCCGCGTTCATAATGATGGCGCTGCCGCTTTCGTCCGCTGTCGGATATCCGAACATCGCCACCTGCTCGCCAAAGGTTTCGTTATAAGTACGCACGTCGCGCACAGAGGCGATATTTTGCGAGCTGAGCAGAACCTTGTCGTCCGTGTACATTCCCGCGAAATCGAAATCGGGGTCAAAGGACGGCGCCGTCGCGGGGAAGCGTTTTGTGAACTCAAGGAAGTCGATAAACTCTTGCGAATTAAAGCTGCATTCAAGTGTCTCCCAATCGATATACGCGTCCACTATGGCGTTGGCGGCGTTGCTCAGCCACTCGCTGGAGGTCGTCGCGCCGAAGGAAAAGCCCGACATCGTATACATTATCATAGCGTCGGGGTATCTGTTGACGACGTTTTCAAGCTCTGTTGTCGTTATGCTTGTTCTCTCGCCGAAGATAGAGCTTTTGCCCACCACTGTCTGAATGGTGAAGAACGGCGTGATGTGATACAGCTTGCCGTCAGTGGAGGTTGCGTCCAGAATGTTTTCAAACAAATCCTCGCGGGAGACATATTGGTCACTCTCCAGATATGGCGTTAAGTCCTCCAGCACGCCCTTGGAGACGTATTTGCTGGGCTGAAGCGCGGAAAGGCTGATGATGTCCGGCGCCCTGCCGCCGAGGATATCCATATCAAGCTGTGCAATGCCCGCCGCGGTGTCCCACGCGGAGGTGTTATATGTGCTGTAGTCCACGATTTCTATACGCGCCTTTGAGCTTGATTTGTTGAACTCCAGCACCTCTGCCTTCGTATCGTTATCAAGGAACATCACCCCGAAGGTGATAACCGCTTTTTCACCGGCGGACGCGCTTGTGTTTTCCGTGAGCTTGGAGAAGCCCGTTGCCGAATATCCCGACTGCTTTCTCATTATGAATTCGCCGTTTGTCAGCGGAATTACGCCGTTGATGCCCGAGGTGTCGATATCCGAATTGATGAAGCTGACAATAACCTCATCCGTCATCGTCGCAAGGTCTACGCCGTAGACATACTGGGTGCTGACAAAGGTGAATCCGTATTTATCCATACCGGGGGCAAGGGATGAAATCATCTTGTTGCCCGCGTCATAGCTCTTGCCCGCGTCGGCGGACTTGGATGCAAAGTTGATGGTTTTCACCAGATAGCCGCCGCCCTGTCTGCCTGTGACAAGATACAGCGCCGAGCCGTCGGGTCCGCGCGTCGGTCCTGTAAGATACCCCTCCTCACGCAGTGTGAAGGCGTGCTGTCCCGATGCGGCGTCAAAGGCATAAATCGCCTGACCGCTGGAGATATAGAAATTGCCCGCCGCGTCCACGCAGCTGCCCTGAGCGTACAGGGTTGGATCAAGCTCCGTCAGGTCGACGGAGCTTGACGCCCCGCCTGTGGCGGGGTATCTGTTAAGGGCTGTTCTAAACGACCCGTCGTTTTCCGGATCCGCCACCATCAACGTAATCCACAGATTGCCCGCGTCGTCGGCTGCAAAGCCGGAAAGAAACGCCGCTGTTTCGCCTTCGCCCGCTTCAGGCATCTCCCATTCGGTTCTCATATCCCCGCCGTCAGAATCAACGGATACTATGGTCGGATGGTCAACATAATCCATCGCGCCGAAGCTGTAGGGGGTGTGCGTGTCGTAATAAATTCTATCGCCCGCGATGCTGAAATTTTGCATCCCCGCGCTGGCAAGGTCAATTTGCAGGTCGCGTTCAGAATAGACGTTTTCAAACGCACTGCCTGTCGATGCGCCCGGGGTGTTTGTCTTGGGTTTTTCGCCGTCGCCACCATTGGCTCCGTTGCCGTTGCACCCCGCAAGCAGCGTCAGCGCAAGCGCCATCGCCAGCAGGATTGCCAAAAATTTTGCCGAAAATGTTGCTGATGTGTTCGGCTTTGATTTTTTCAT
>JAIRRO010000010.1 GCA_031255955.1 Oscillospiraceae bacterium | reverse complement strand
GACGCGCAAGCCGTCAGTCCGAATGCCAGACACAGCGCCAACAGCAAGGAGAAAATGCGATTTTTACTTTTGTTCATAGTGTGTAATTCCTTTCTTGATTCCGGGTTTGAGATTATATTTACACATTGAAATATCGAAATATATCAATGTATAAATCAAATTAAATGAATCGGATTGAGAGTATTCGCGTTTAATCCGAAACCGCTGTGTGTGATCTGGCGACACGAACCTTTAACGGAGTAACTCGTGTCAAATCGAGTAAGCGCGCTTTTTCTTTGAGACCGCTGAGCACTCTATGCGCATAGCGAGCGAACTCAAGCAGACCTCCGATATTGCGTTTGAGTACTCGATTGAGCAGTTTTCCGGCATACTCGCAGCCATCCGGGTCAATTGTGTAGTAATTCCACTTGCCCTCGCGACGGGATTTTACTATGCCTGATTCACATAGGATTTTCATATGGTGCGACAGCGTCGGCTGGCTGATGTGCAAATCGGCAAGCAACACGCAGGCGCACTGCTCCCCGCTGCAAAGCAGCTCGAGAACCTTGATGCGGTTTTCATCAGAAAACGCCTTGAACACCCGTATGTAATCGTTTTTCACTCGCGCATCCTCCATAGAAATTTACTTTGGGAAGCATAATAACATACGAATTGATATATGTCAATATGTTTTTTTGAGTTTCCCCAAAAATCGCCCTGCCGCTTGAACTAAATTCGCGGCTATGATATACTGTCAGCCGGTCAGACAAATCCGCCGGACGAATACACGGCGCGCGGGCTGCTCTGACAAATTTGACGGCAGCCCCACGGCTGCAGCGCATGGTACATTGGAGGTACATATGAAAAACAGGCTCATTATTTTGGCGATTATCGCCAGCTTTGCTCTCGTCTCCCTGACGGCAGGGTGCGGCGCTGTCCGCGACATTATCGATAACGAAGGTGGCGGCAATTCCGTCAAAGGCAGTATTGAGGGCGAGGTCGGCAAAACATATTCCACGCAGTGGTTCGATTTCAAAATCCGCTCCATTCAGCGCATCGCCGAATACGAAGGCTATACCCCCGGCGAGGACTATACCCTGCTTGACGTGGTTATCGAGGAAACCAACACCTTCGGCGAGGATATCACCATGGGTACGTTCGATTTTTATTTGACGACGGACAACGCCTCTTACGACCGCTATCCCTTGGATCCCCTTGATGATTCGATGATGCCCATCGAATTTGACCTGAGCGACGGCGAGAGAGCCGAATATCATATGCTGTTTGAGTTCCCCGACGATTCCACCGGAGTAAAGCTCAACTACACCGAAATCGACGTGGACGACAACATCAACGCCACCTTCTCAATAGCGATTCCCGATCAGGCGCCAACCCCGGAATAAAATCCCCGATACAAAAAAAGTGGCTGTCCGGTTTGCCTTGCGGCGAGCCTGACAGCCTTTTAAGAGGATAAAAATGAAAAAGGAAAAAGAAGAGCATTAACCCTGCTGACATAATGATAACGGAAAGATATTAAGCAATCTACTCCGAATTTGTTTCGTAAGTATTAAATTACGGATAATTATATTGTTTTTCGGAGCTTTCCCGTAATCAGCGTCAAAATCGGGACGCCGAAGCCCAGCGCCGTGTTTGTCGCCAACGCGAACACGCTGTATGAAAACATCTCCAGCTCAAACCTGTCCGCCGCGATAAAAATTCCGCCGACGAATCCGAGGAACACCACGGGTGCCGCCAGCTTCGGCGTCCTACTCACGCCGAACAGCCTTTTGGATGTGCTTATCAGTATCAGCGCGAACGCCGTGATTATAATAAAATCTGAAATCACCCATTCCGAAAGCAGCAGCGCCTCAAATCTATCCAGCGGCTGCAGCACCGTAATCAGCTTTGTCGATGAAAAAAACGGGCGGGGCATACGCTCCGCAACGCTTGGAGAGAGCGTCCCGATGCATATCACCGTCACAAGCGTCAGCATAATCCCCAGATACAGCGCCGCGCGTCTCCCCTGCCCCCCCGCGTCCCGCTTGTTTGAAATCTGCTCACCGAGGAAAAAGAACAGCGTCATATATCCAAACGTACTCAATGGCGGCACGCTTGATTTTAACGCCGGAAGCGCGTCCATATGCGTCACCGGCAGAATATTCGCGGGGTCAAACGCGGGCAGCAGACACAGCGCCAAGGCAAGCAGCACGATAGTGAATAATAACGCCGAAATTTCAGAAAAGCGCGCAAACACCTCAAGTCTGCCGCGCACCGCCATATACACAAGCGGCAGCATCGTCAGCATAAAAAACCTTATATCCGCCGTTGTGAATATGGTGGCAAGCATCCGCTCGGCATAATACCTGATATGCAGCGTAAACAGCAGTGCCGTCCAGATGAAATACACGCCGATTATCACCCGTCCGAGTACAGCGCCGAACGCGCGCGTCAGCGCATCTGACAGGCAGCGCGGACCCGTTTCCGCGTTCTTGAATATCAAAGCGAACACACCGGCAAGCGCCGCTATCGCCGCCGCGCCGAGCGGCACGCCCACCCATCCCGCGCGCCCGCCGAGACGCGCGCACATAGCCGGAAACAGGCGCGTCGCCGGGGATAAACACGCGACGATATACATGATCATCGCTTGGCGGATGGTTATTTTATTATTATTATTGTAATTTGTTATCATATATGGGATACCTACATCAACTGCTTTCGTATATCAAACAGCTCAAGCAGCGCGCTCATTATGCTGTGTCGCCTTTCCGCGGGGAGATACACGGCTCCAAGGGCAAGTGCGGCGGCGCATATCAGGGCGTACAGCGCAAGCTCGCGGCGCGTCTCTCCGCGTCCCGCTTCGCCTCGATGGGCTTCATGCAGCATAGCTTTAATATCAAACACCGCGGCGGTGAGCAGTGACGCCGCGAATATAGCAAGCTCAGCCAATGCCGCCTTCACCCCCGTTGTCCGGCGTCGCCGCGTCCCCCGTCGCTGCCGCTGCCATCTGGACGCCGATTCGCTCACGCATTTCATAGCTGCGGTTGATTACACACGTGACCTCTATGCGGATATCCATCCGCGGGAACAGCTCTCCCCAGCGGTCGGCAATTTTCTCCCATCTAACGGGGTATTTCATACGCACGCGCCGCCCCGCTTCAATGGCGTCGCAGCCGAGTCTCTGCGACGCGGCGACGGCGTCCTCCAGCTCACGCTTTATCAGCTCCGCCGCGCCGTTTTCGATAGCCTGCAAGCCGTCGTCCGTGAAAACATTCTCCCCTCCGGGCTGCTCCATCAGGCTTGCGTGAAGCTTCACGCCGTATCTGATGCCCGTCGAGTCCTCCGCCTCCCAGAGCGTATCGAAGCTGATGTCGTATTGCAGCAGCTCCAGCGCCGTGTATTCCCCGTTTTCTCCGCGGACGCTGACGGGGCTGGTGTAGGCTTTGTCCGTCAATATATTGTATGCCCGCGCAAGCCTTGAGTCGTAATATCCCGCAAGCCGTCCGCCGCGCAGCACCGCAAATCCGTCCGGCACCAGGGCTTTTCCCGGCGTTTCGGCTCCCACAATCTCCGCAAAGTCTGTATCGGAGATTATTATCGTCGGCACCACCGCCGCGGCGTATGGCTCGCCTAACATCCGCGCGACGTCAATAAGGCGCAGCATCCGTGAATTGGACAGCATTTTCGCGGACTCGTCAATGCTCATTAACGCATCCGTCATTCTGCCGTTTGCCGTCGCCGTTTCCTTTATAAGCTGCTTCGCCGTCGCTCCGCGCACGATAAAGACAACCATCGAAAACCGCGTTTCGTGATTTCGCGTAAAAAAGTCGAGATATTTTGCCATATCGTCCCGCGCGGCGTCCTCGCCGACCAGCAGAAAATCGACGTATCCCAAGTGTCGCCGCTTGTCGGAATACAGATTCATTTCGTTTATGGCTTCAAATACCGTCGGCGCTTCAAAGGACATTATCCCCGTCATACCCGTGCCGCCCGGTTTTCCTCCCCCCGGAGCTTCCTCGCGGTCGGCGACAAGCGTCACTTCTACGCCGTCACCCTTTTTATCCACCCCAATAACCTGCACCACTTCAAAATCGCCAATCTCGCTCATATGCGGGAAAAACCGCAGCGTCACACCACAGGCAATCGCCATCGCGGCGGCAACAACTATAGGCGGCAGCGTTCGTTTCAGCGTCATTCCTCCGTATCCTCCCGGGCGTGCCGGATAGCGTCCTCCGGCGCGATATTGCGCGGTCGCTCGCGCTTTGTCGTCCAAGCGCGCCGCACCAGCGTATCATCCAGCATACCGCGCCCCTCGCTTCCCGCCAGCGGGGAAAGATACGGCGTACCGAATATCTCAATCGAACACATATCGTACAGAATCAAAATCAGCCCCAGCGTCGTTGTGAACAGCCCTCCGAACGTGGCAAGCGCAACCAGCGACAGCCTGAACACGCGGCAAGCGTTTGAAAGGTCCTGATTCGGCACGGCAAAGCCCGTTATCCCCGACACCGATATCACAATTACAACGCCCGGCGATAGTATGTTCGCCGTAATCGCAGCCTGCCCGACCACAAGCGCCCCGACTATAGACACCGTCTGCCCCACGGCGCGCGGCAGCCGCAGCCCGGCTTCCAGCAGCACCTCAAACGCCAGCAGCATAAGCGTCACCTCCATATATGTGGGAAACGGCGCGCCCTGCTTGCTGGATATCATCGAAATGGCAAGCTTCGTCGGAATCATCTCTTGGTGATACGTCGTCACAGCCACATAAAACGCGGGCAGCATCAGCGACGCCGCGGCGCATACATAGCGCATTATGCGAAACAGCGAGCTTAAAACAAAATGGTGGGCATAGTCCTCCGGCGCTTGCAGCAGCGTGTGAAAATCAATCGGCGTGATATACGTAACCGGCAGCCCGTCAACAATTATGCCGACGCGCCCCTCTAAAACGCTTCCGACGAATCTGTCCGGGCGCTCGGTATACAGCGCCTGCGGGAACAGCGTGTGCCGCCGCTCATACATAATCGATTCAATCTGCCCCGCCGTCACAAGCCCGTCCGTGTCCGCGCTTTGAAAGCGGCTGACGATTTTTGCAACCGTGTCGCGGTTGGCAATGCCCTCGATATATACGATAGCCACCTGTGTGTTCGTGCGCCGCCCGACGCTTATCTGGCGAATCTTCAAATCGCTTGTTTTCACGCGGCGGCGCACAAGCGCCGTGTTTACGCGGAGGGCTTCAACAAACGCTTCCTTAGAGCCCTTTAACACATTTTCGCTCGTCGGCTCCGAAACGGCGCGCTTCTCAAAGCCGCGCGCCTCAAACGCAACGGCAGCCCCAACATCGTCAAATATCACGGCGACAGAGCCGGAAAGCAACTCCATCGTCGTCTCGTCCACGCTGAGACAGAGCTTTTTTCTGCCCTGAAACACGCGCCCGTCCATAATGCGCTCCACAGCCGCCTCCCCCGCGCGGGCGTCGGCAAGCACGCGCCCCGCGGCAATCGGGCGCAGGATGAAGTCATACACCGTTTCCGACGACACCATCCCGTCTATAAACACAGCGGTTGCAGTGACGCCGCCGCTTGTAATCAGCTCTGTAAACACGGCGTCGTCCCCATTCGCCATGCGTTCACGAAGCTCGCGTACACTCACCGTCCCCATCGGCTTTGTATTCGTTTTTTCCGACATACAGCACTTCCCGCATTTTCGTTTTTAGGCGTTTTTGTTTTTCTCGTTATATAAAACATTCCCATAAAACGGTTATTTTATTCCTTATTGAATTTTGCGGCGCGATGCTGTATATTATATGTCAGCGCGGAGCCTTCCGCAGCAAAATATTTGGGCAAAAAATTTTGAGAGAAGGGTAATCGCAATGGAAAAACTGTTTAAGCTGAAGGAAAACAACACCACAGTAGGCACAGAGGCCATCGCCGGTCTCACCACATTTTTCGCGATGGCATACATCATCGCGGTAAATCCGGGGATACTCGCCCAGTCCGGAATGGAGTGGGGCGCGGTGTTCCTCGCTACCATTATAGCCTCTGTCATCGGTACGCTTGTCATGGGTCTTTTCGCAAACGTCCCCTATGCGCAAGCGCCGGGTATGGGCTTAAACGCGTTTTTCGTGTACACCGTCTGCTTCGGGCTAGGCTTCACGTGGCAGCACGCGCTGTCGATAGTTTTCATCTGCGGCATCGTGAACATCCTCATCACCGTGACAAAGGTGCGCAAATACATCATCAAAGCGATTCCCAAGCCTCTTCAGCACGCCATTTCCGGCGGCATCGGGCTGTTCATCGCATATATCGGGCTGTTAAACGCGCAAATAATCGACCTTAGCGCGGGCGTCCCCGGAATGGCGGCGCTGAACGCCCCGCCGCTCTGGCTGTTTCTCATCGGGCTGTTTTTGATAATCATCCTGCTTACGCTGAAGGTTCGTGGCGCGATTCTCATCTCCATCATCGTCACGGCGTTAATCGGCATCCCGATGGGCATCACGCAAACCGCCGAGCCCGTGAGCTTCGCAGAAGCCGTCAAGGCTCTTCCGACTACATTCGGCGTCATATTCACAAAGGCGGGGCTTGGCTCGCTGTTCTCCGGCGACGGACGAACCGTGCTGATCTCAATCGTCACAATATTCTCGTTTTCGATTACGGATACGTTTGACACCATCGGAACCTTCATCGGCACGGGGCGTCGCAGCGGCATTTTCAGCGAGGAGGACGAGCTCGCCATGGAGACCTCCGTCGGCTTTAAGACAAAAATGGATAAAGCGCTGTTCGCGGACGCTATCGCGACCTCCGTCGGGGCAATTTTCGGCACCTCAAACACAACCACCTATGTTGAGTCCGCGGCGGGCATTTCTGTCGGCGGGCGCACGGGGCTGACCTCTGTCGTGGTTTCTATCTGTTTTATCGCAAGCGCGTTTCTCGCGAGCTTCGTTTCGGCTATACCGTCGGCGGCGACTGCTCCGGCGCTTATTGTCGTGGGCATTATGATGGCGTCAAGCTTCGCCGATGTGAAGTGGACAGAGCTTGACGAGGCAATTCCCGCCTTCTTTGCCGGTGCGTTTATGTCCTTCGCATACAGCATCACATATGGCATCGCGGCGGCGTTCATATTCTATTGTATAATTAAGCTCTGCCGCAAGCAGGCGCGGGAGCTTCACCCGATTTTGTTGGTCTCGACACTGCTGTTTGTGCTAAACTTTATCCTGCAGGCGGCGCTGTAACAGCGCCGGGTTGCACGCAATAGGGGTGATATTTAAAATGCGCGGCATAATTCGCGCTCTTATTCTGGTGCTTTGCTATATGCTGTATGACGTCGTCCGGACGCTGGCAGTTCGGGTGTTTCGGCTCATCAAGCCTGCAAAGGGAACCGAAACGCCGGTTACGCCCGCGCCCATCGGGGTGTTTTCACGCGAACCCAAACGGTTCTATCTCGTCTTTTTGATTTTCTTCGCCGTTGTGAGCGTATACAAGCTGCAAACCACGCTCGTACTGAACGCGGAGGACATTGAAGTATATTTTGCGTTTTTTATAATTCTGTCAGCCCTCTACACCGCGCTTACCGCCCTCTTCGGCGTCAAACTCGCGGTGCTGCGAATAAAAATGAAACAGCTCGACACTCCGCCGGACACCACCCGCATAACATCTGATGTCAGGGCGCTGTTCACCATCGCAGGCGTTTCGTTTTTATTGCTGCTGCTTACGTTAATTTTAAAGGAATGGGTGCTTTAATCGGTGCGTGGTGTGATCATTCCATCATCCGCCTTCACAATCCATCGCCCGTTTTTCTTCGCCCCCTCGCGTTCCACCAGCCCGGATTTCTTTAATTGTTGGATATAATATTCAACCTTTCGTTTTGAAAATCCAAGCTCATCTGCGATAATCCTCGTGGTTGCCAGCGGATTTTTCACAAGCACATCAATGACATTTTGCCTCGCACCATTTATTCCACCATTTATTCCACCAACATCGGTGCGCGGTGTGATTGATCACGCGCTTGCTGCTTCCTCCAGGGTTTCGTTCATGCTGCCGGTGCGATAGCCCAGCAGGTCAAGGGCAACATATGTAAAGCCGAGGTTTTTGAAGCGAGTATATAAATTTTTCCGAATGTCCTTGTCCTCAAACAGGCGGAAGCCCTCCTCGTCCGTTTCGATGCGGGCGATGTCCCCGTGGTGGCGCACACGCACCTGACGCAGCCCCAAATCAAGAAGCGTCTGCTCCGCCTCATCCACGGCACGGAGCTTTTCACGCGTGATATGCTCTCCATACGGGAAGCGGGAGGACAAACAGGCAAAGCTCTGTTTTTCGGCGGTGTCGAGTCCCAGCTCGCGCGACAGCTCGCGGATTTCGTCCTTGCGCAGCCCCGCGGCGCGCAACGGCGACAGCGCGCCCTGCTCCGCGACGGCGATAAGTCCGGGGCGATAATCCCCTTCGTCGTCGATATTAGACCCCTCCGCAACATGCGATATGCCGTTCTCCCCCGCCACGCTCCAAATTTTTGTGAATAGCTCGTTTTTGCAGATATAGCAGCGGTTTTTCGGATTTTCCGCAAAGCCGTCAATATCCAGCTCCTCAGAATCTATGACAACATGGCGGATGCCCTCACGCTCGCAAAAGGCGCGCGCCTCATCAAGCTCGCGCTGCGGAAAGCTGCACGACCGCGCCGTAACGGCAATGACATTTTCGCCTATCGCGTCCTTCGCGGTTTTAAGCAGCAGCGTGGAATCCACCCCGCCGGAGAACGCCACCGCCAGTCCCGGCAGCCCGCCAAGCTCCTGCTTCAGCCTTGTGTATTTTTCCATCGTTGTCATTCAAATTTCCCCTTTTCGGTTGACTTTTCCGCGCCCTCGCACGCTACTCTTGGCGCTATTATACACCGTATTTGCCAAGCGGTCAACCGCGCGCCGAATGGCGCAGCAAACATCGTGTGCTTGACAACCCGCAGCGGAATATGCTACACTGCGAACACAGTCGTCGGATACAGCCGGAAGGGGTACATCAAATGCAAATACCAAAGATTTATCTTGAAACGACAATGTTCAATTATTATTTTGATACCGACCGCGACGCGCACGCCGATACCGTCACTTTATTTGAAGAATGCGCAGCGGGAAAATTTGAACCATACACCTCTGACTACACCCTTGAAGAACTTGAACGCACAGCTGACGCAGAGAAACGCGAAAAAATGCTGAAGCTCATTGAGCGTTTCAACATAACGGTTCTCACCAAGAGCGACGAAGCAAACGAGCTTGCCGACAAATACATTTTAGAAGGCGCTCTGCCACCGGGTTCCCTCTCCGACGCAAGGCACATTGCAATTACGTCAATAAGCGGATTAGATACAATTGTAAGTTTGAATTTCAACCATATCGTCAGAGCAAAAACTGCTCGACTGACCGAAGCGATAAACAGGATTCGCGGCTATCACGCCGTGTCGATTGATTCACCAATGGGAGTATTGAGTAATGAAAAAGCCTGATACAATAGTCGCGGACATTCACGCGATTCGCCGCACAATTGATGAGGACACAAAAGGGATGACCTCATCCGAGATTTCCGCGTTTTTTGACGCGACAGGCAAGAGGCTCGCAAAGAAATACGGCTTTAAGCGCGTATCTGTTGACGAGGTTCGCTCCAGCGCGCGGTCAACCGCCACCATGACCCGCTCCGCGCAGCGGTAATTGCCATTGCCGCACGTGCGGTGTTAGGGTGCAATGCACCCCACCCTATCATCCGATTTTCAAAATGTCCGGCGCCCCGAGAATCTGCGAGGAATACAAAAACAACGCGTCGGCGTTCGGACTAAGCTCAATCAGCGATGGCAGCACGCGGAAATCGACGTAGCGCAAATCAATCAGTGTTATTTTTGCGTAATGCGGCAGCAGCAGCGGCGCAAGACTTGATGAAAACGAATCGCGGAACAGATACAGCTCCCGCGCTGTCTCCGCCTCCGGATTTTCCATTGTTATCAGCGCTTGCGCGCCGCGCAAAAAGATGTCATACGGGTCGCGCCCGGCAAAGGCTTCAAGGTCGTATATCTCGCCCGCCGTCCATTCAAGCGTCTTGTCGTCAAGATATCGCGTAACGGCGTTTTCCGTTATCGCAGAGGTCAAATAAATCATCGTGTCCGGCGGCATCGGCAGAGCAAGCTGCCCTTTGTAAACGCCGTAAAACTCCCCCGCTGTGTGGCGCTCGAACATTGACGCGCCATCGGATGCAGAGTCCAAAAACCCCATTTCATCGCCCAAGGCGGTAACGGCAGCCTCAAGCGTTGACTGATCCCAGTGCAAATCAGTCTTGTAATAGCTCCCGGCGTCCAGCGCGGCGGTTATATCAATATACCGCGCGTCGGGCAGCGCTTCCTCCAAAATGCGGCGCGACATTTCTATATCAAAGCCGGGATATTCCCGCCCGGCATACGCGCTTTTGTCCGGAATGACAGAGACATACACATTCATCTCCCCCAGCGCGGCGGCGAGTGTCGCCAGCTTGCCCGCCGTGCGTCGCACCTCGCTTTCCGCAACGGGCGCAAGCTTCCCCGCGCCGACAAGTGCGTCTCTGTACAGCCCAGATTTATCGCTTTGCCGAAACACCTCCAGCACTGTAAACGCCCGTATCGACCGAAAACCATCGCGAAACGCGAAGCTGTCCGCCGCGAAATCCTCAAAGCCGCGCATAAAATCCCCGGACAGCAGCGTCTGAGCCGTAAGCCGCGGGAACGCCGCCGGTTGACGCCGTTCCGCCTCCAGCGTGTCAGGCGTCCGAACGGCGCGATTGAGAATAAAAAAGCCGCCCAGCGCCGCAACGAACACCGAAAGCGTCAGTATATGCCGCAGTTTTTTGCCCATAGCCTTACACCCCGCCCTTTAAAATCTGAAGTAAATGAACGGATTAAAAGACCCGTCCACAAGATACGCCGTAATGACGACAAGCAGCGCCGCGACGGCAAGCGGCTCCAGCACTGTAATTATCCGCTCCGCCCTTTTCTCTAACGCGCGGGCAAGCCGCGTAATCAGCGGCGTTGAGCCGACTATCGCCAAAGCCAGCGGAATGGCATAGCTGCGCAGATAATACAGCGACGACGCGCCATACAGCGACGACGCCCCCGAGCCGAACATCATTCCGATACGCCGCAGCGCCTCCGGAATCGACGGCGCATCAAACAGCGCCCAGCCGAACAGCACCAGCACGGCGAGATATATATGCGACGCAAACGCCGGAAGGCGCTCTAACACCTTGCCCAGCACAAATTTTTCAATTAGCAACAGCGCCGCGAAATATCCGCCCCACGCGATAAAATTCCACCCCGCGCCGTGCCAAAAGCCCGTTAAAAACCACACGACAAGGATGTTAAACACGTGCCGAGTAGGCTTCACCCTGTTGCCGCCGAGCGGTATGTAGACATAATCGCGGAACCAGCTGGACAGCGACTTATGCCAGCGCCGCCAAAATTCCGTGATGCTTTTTGAGATGTACGGATAATCAAAATTCTCCAGAAACTCAAAGCCGAATATCTTCCCCAGCCCGACAGCCATATCGCTGTAGCCCGAAAAATCGAAATAGATATGAAACGCATACGCGATGATATACAGCCACGCCAGCAGTACACTTTTTTCGGTTGAGGTTCGGCACACATCCGCAAGCTCACCCAAAACGTTTGCAATCAGCACCTTTTTACCCAAGCCTACGACAAAGCGCCGCGCGCCCTCCGCAAATTTTTTAACGGAATGCTCGCGCCCCGACAGCTCGCGCGCCACATCCGCATAGCGCACAATGGGTCCCGCTATCAGCTGCGGAAACAGCGTTACATAGGCGGCGAAATTGAGAAGGCTGCGTTGAAGCTCCGTTTTGCCGCGATAAAGATCAATATCATAGCTTAGTATCTGGAAGGTATAAAAGCTGATGCCGATAGGCAGCGCAACGCGCGGCAGCGGAATTGCCGCCCCGAACAGCCCGTTTACGTTCGAGACAAAAAAATCCGCGTACTTGAAATACCCGAGTCCGCCAAGCCCGACGGCAAGCGCCGCAATCAGCATAGCCCGCGACGCCGCCGTCCCCCTGTATTTTTCGATAAGCAGCCCAAACACCCAGCCGGACAGCACCTGAACCGCCATCAGCAACAAAAAGCGCGGCTCACCCCAGCCATAAAACACAAGGCTCATCACCAGCAGCACAAGGTTTTTTCCCCGTGCCGGGACGATGAAATACAGCGCTATGACTATGGGCAGAAAATAATACAGAAATTCAATACTTGAAAAAAGCATTATTCAAACGTAAAGAATACGTCCACCTCGCCGGGTCCCACTATCTCCGCAAATGCAGCCATCAGCGCGTCAACCGTTGCGCCTCTGGACGCCGCCAGAAGGACATAATCCCCGGAGGCGACAACGGCGCTTTTCTGCGGATGCACGCAAACCCACTTGTTTGAATCATATCCCTCCGCTATCGCGCTTTTTATCTCTCCCGCCGCGCCGGGCGCATACACCAGCGCCACCTCGTGCGCAATCGTACCAATGCCCGCTATCGCCGTGCATGCCGCCTTCACCGACGCAAAATCGCCCTCTGTTATGCCCAGTCTGCTAAAGTTTTCGTCCGTAATGGGGTCGATGAAGGACATCGGCAGCGAATCCTCCCCGTCAAGCGCGGGCGACGCCGCGTCCAGAAGCTCTTGAAGCAGCGCGGCTGTTTCCTCTTGCGCCTCTTGCGCGGTGTCTGTCTCCGGCGTTAAGGTCGCCTCGTCGGGCGTTTCTGTGACAACATCCTCGGACGGCGTAGGCGTGGGTGTGGGTGTTGCCGTACCCGCTTCGCCGCAGGCGGCAAGCGACAGCAGCAGTGCCGCCGTCAGCAGCGCCGCCATTACAAGCGACGCGATTTTCGGGGTCCGCGCACTCGCGGCGCGGGGGGTGTGTTTGCTTTGGTTTTTCATCTTTTGTTCCTCTTTCTTAAATAAAATATTTTATATTGGTACGCTAAGCTTACTGCGGCAGCGCTCGCGCAGAACATCAAGCACCGCCTCTATTGATATGGGCTTTCCGATATGCCCATCCATGCCGGCGTCCCGCGCGCGCTCTATATCCTCGCGCAGGACATTGGCAGTCATAGCGATTATGGGAATTGCAGCGGCGCGCTCTGTCCCCAGCGCGCGTATTTCACGCGTTGCCTCATAGCCGTCCAGCTCCGGCATTTGGATGTCCATAAAAATAAGGTCATAGCTCTCTCCGTGCGTCTTGAACATCTCGGCAGCCTCGCGTCCGTTTTCCGCGCAGTCGATGGTTATCCCCGTGGGCTCCAAGAGCGCCGCTAAAATTTCGCGGTTTATCTCCACATCCTCTGCTAACAATATGCGAATATGTGAAAAATCGGGCGCGCCGCCGCGTGCCTCGTCCGCCTCGCTGTCGCCCTCAGCGACGCCCAGCTCAACCTCAAACGTGAAGCATGAACCCTCGCCGAACACCGACTGCACCCATATGCGCCCGTGCATCATCTCCACAATCCGCTTCGCGATAGCCAGCCCCAGCCCCGTGCCGCCAAAGCGGCGCGTGTTGGAATTGTCCGCCTGCTCAAACGCCGAAAAGAGCCGCGGCGCCTGTTCCTCTGAAATGCCGATGCCCGTATCGCTGACAGCGACGCGCAACCGCAGTACACCGGCTTCCAGATGCGCAAGCCTTGTTTTAACGGTGATAACGCCGCCCTCCGGCGTGAACTTTACGGCGTTGGACAGCAGATTTGTAATCACCTGCGCCAGACGCTGTTTGTCACCGATAAGCGTGGACGGCAGCGCGGGGTCAAGCTCCAGCGTAAGCGTCTGCCCCTTTGCCTCCGCCGTGTGCGCCGTGACGCCGACAACATCGCGCACAAGCGTTTCAAATGAAAACGGCTCCTCAAAAAGCTCCAGCTTGTCAGCCACAATTTTCGACATATCCAGCATATCATTGATGACGCCCAGCAGGTGCTTAGAGGCGTTTGTGATTTTGCCGAGCTCCTCACCGTGCCCGGCTAAGTCATCAGAGCGCGACAGCAGCGCCGTAATGCCGACGATGGCATTCATCGGGGTGCGCATCTCGTGCGACATCTGCGCCAAAAAATCGCTTTTCACGCGCGCCGCCAGATCCGCCTCCGCCTTTTCATACTTATACATCTCAGACATCCCCTTGATGGCAAGCCCGATGAAAAGCGCGGTGTTAAGCACAGAAATGATGTTGTCGCCGTACTGCTGATTGATGGTCAGCGGCAGCACAATTTGCTCTGCGAAATAATAATCCGCCAGATAACAGGCGGTGATGATAATAAGGTGCGCCGCCAGCG
>JAIRRO010000108.1 GCA_031255955.1 Oscillospiraceae bacterium | reverse complement strand
TGACGTTGTCCTATCCGGTATTCCCGGTGGGTTCCGGCGGTAATGCGGGGTTTTCCGCCGCCGGGGTATATGTGTGTGACGTGCAGGAGACGGAACCGGCAAACAGGCGGATTCAGAGGGTACAGGGCAGTTCGTTCGCGCCTTATGCCGCCTTCAACGGTGCCGTCCCCATTAACGGCACCAATATCCCGCAAAAAAACCTTGCGTTCGCCTGCGTGATGTGTTATCATCTGTACAATCCACAAAAAACAACACAAGGGAGGACAACAGCTATGTTAAAAAGCACGAAATTCGTAGACCTGCTAGACGCGCCGTTCTCACGCAGAGGTTCATTTTTGGCGCTGGCGAACGACAACTATGGCGAGGATCTCTACGGCAAGGGCAATCTCTGGCTGTGCAGCAGCCGCATCACCGGCATTATGGATTTCAATCAGAACAACGGCTTTCGCATCCTCAAATTCGCGCTGATTTACGGAGGGCATCCCATCCCGTATGTCCTCGACACTACGCCGTATGAAGTCGTTATGCGTTCGCGCTACGGCTCCGTGCGCTTCACGTTCGCGGAGACGAAGCTCGTCGCCGCGGCGGCTGATTCCCCGGATTTGTCGCTGCGTATGACGATTCAAAAGCCCGTGACGTGGTTTACAGACCCCGAGCCGCCCACGCCGCTTGAAAAGGTATCCGGCGCGGTTCTGGATTTCCGCGCGTCAAAGCTGCAGGTGTTTTCCGAAAATCTGTGGCAAAACAGCGACTATACAGAGGCTCGCCCCGACGGACGCGGCGGAGCGCTCACCGTGTGGTTCGAGGACTTTTATAAGCGCGAGCCGAAGATTCGGGCGTCTTACCCGAGCTATGAAGCGGGCTTAGCCGATGTCAAGGCGGACTTTGACTCTTACGCCGCAAAGGTTTGCCCCGCGCTTCCTGCCGAGTTTGAGCCGGGACGTCTGCCCGCCCTGTGGCAGACGTGGCAGATGACCGTTCTGCCGGATGGGGAATCCGCTTACAAGCGCACAATGGTAAAGATGATTCACAGCATATTCGAGGGCGCCTTTGTCTGGCAGCAGCCGCTTCAGGCTATCGTACACGCCAAGGGCGACCTGCCGCTGGCTTGGGACATTTACCTTTCCGGCTTTGAGCATATGGACGACGAGGGCAAAATGACGGACAGCCTTACATATGAGGAAACGCCGAGCTTCGGACTAAAGCCGCCCGTACACGGCGCGTCGCTGCTGTGGCTGATGGACAACACCGATTTCAAATCCATCCCCCTATCCGATAAGCAGTGGCTGTATGACCGCCTTGTAAAATGGACGGATTTCTGGACAAAGACGCATGACGCGGACGGCGACGGCGTCGTGGAATTCGCCGGTCTGCTTGAAACGGGCTGGGAGGACGCGCCGTATTTCAACATCGGCTTCCCCTGCGCCTGCCCGGATCTCAACGCGCTGATTGTCTTGCAAATGGAGGCAATCTCACGGCTTGGCGCCGATATCGGCAAGCCGCAGGCTGAAAACGACAAATGGGCGGCGGACGCCAAAGCCTTGACGGCGAAGCTGGTGGAGAAATTCTGGAACGGTACGGAATGGTTCGCGTTTAACGCCAAAACGGGCGAAAAATCCTCAACGCATACAATATCCCTCTACTTCGCGCTGCTGCTGGGGACGCGTCTGCCGAAGGATATTATCGACAAGAGCATCGAATATATGTTCGCGCCGAACCACTTTGACACACCATACGGGCTTGCCACAGAGACGATAGACAGCGATTATTTCTTCCATGGCTTCACGCAGGGCAGCATCATCACGCCGTCCTCCTTCTGGCTCGCTATCGCGCTGGAATGGTGCGGCAGGGATGATTTAGCCCGCGAGGCGTCGCGCAAATACTGCGCTATGCTGCGTGACACGGGCTTCTTCCACATACATAACGCCCTGACGGGTAAGGACGACAGGAGCCTTACGGCGTTCGGGGAAAAAGGCTTGTTCTGGTCGGCGTGGTCGTCCTCGACATACATCTATCTTGCCGATAAATACGGCGTGTAAACGCCGATACCGGAGAGCTTATTTACCCCCGGCACGAGTGAAATCGTGTCGGGGGTAAATTTTTTATCGCGCGGGTCGTTGAATTGTCCGCACGTTTGTGTTAAGCTTTACGCAAGCCTGATATATATTTCAAAATTGGCGGGAGAGGATATTTCAGATGGACATTCTTGACGTATTTAAGCTTCTCGGCGGGGTGGCGTTTTTCCTGTTCGGTATGAGCGTTATGTCCGGCAGCTTAGAGAAAATGTCCGGCGGGAGGCTTGAGCGCACACTTGAGCGCGCCACCTCAAGTATGCTGAAATCCCTTGCCCTTGGTATGGGTATTACGGTTGCTATTCAGTCCTCCTCGGCGATGACGGTGATGCTGGTCGGGCTGGTCAATTCGGGGATAATGTCTCTGCATCAAACGGTTGGCATCATAATGGGCTCAAACGTCGGTACGACGCTGACGGCGTGGGTTCTCGCCCTTACGGGTATAAACAGCGAAAATGTACTCATTAATCTATTGAAGCCGGAGAATTTTTCGCCCCTGTTCGCCGTTGTCGGCATAGCTATGATAATGTTCTCGCGCAAGCAGAAACGGCGTGACGTCGGTGAAATTCTCATCGGCTTCGCCGTTTTAATGTTTGGCATGACTGTTATGAAGGATTCCGTTGCGGGGCTGGCGGAGAGCGAAAAATTTAAGAGCATATTGGTTGCGTTTGAAAATCCGTTCCTCGGCGTGCTTGTCGGCGCGGTGTTTACGGGGATAATTCAAAGCTCCGCGGCGTCCGTCGGGCTGCTGCAGGCGTTTGCGATAACATCAAAAATTAAATTCGGCGTTGCCATACCGATTATTATGGGGCAAAACATCGGCACCTGCGTCACGGCGCTGCTATCCAGCATCGGCGTGAACCGCGCGGCGCGGCGCGTCGCCGTCGTGCATGTGTATTTCAATCTCATCGGCACGGCGCTGTATATTATGGTGCTGTACGGGCTGAACGCCTTGGTTAACTTCACGTTTATGGATTTGGACATTACGCCGCTGTGGATTGCCGTGGCGCACAGTATTTTTAATGTCAGCGTCACGGTTGTGCTGCTCCCGTTTACGCGGGCGCTGGAGCGCCTTGCGCTGCTCACCATTCGCGATAAGCCGAATGGCGTTCAAAAAACGGAGTTTCTTGACGAGCGCCTGCTAAACACACCGGCGTTTGCGATTGTCAACTGTCTTGATATGGTCAGCGATATGTGCGCCGTGGCGAAGGACGCTGCGCTGGCGGCGCTGGCGCTTGTGGGCAATTATTCCGAACGCACAGCGGAGACCTCTATTCTCGGCGAGGAGCGGCTGGATGAATATGAGGACAAGCTGGGTACATATCTCGTAAAGCTCTCGGCGAAGGAGCTGTCCGACCGCGACAGCTGGGAGGCGGCGCGTATGCTGCGCGCCATCGGGGATTTGGAACGCATCGGCGACCACGCCTTAAACATCGTATACAGCGCGAAGGAGATACACGAAAAGGGCATCGATTTCACGGGCTCGGCAAGGTCTGATTTATCCGTGCTGCGTGAAGCCCTATCTGAAATTGTCTCGATGACAACGGAGGCTGTGACGAACCGCGACGCGGAGCTGGCTAAAAAAGTTGAGCCGCTGGAGCAGGTTATCGACGTGCTGGTGCGCGAGGCGCGGGACAGGCATATCGTGCGTATTCAACGCGGGGAGTGCGGCATCGCGCCCGGCTTCGTCTGGTCTGATTTGATGGTGAACTATGAGCGTATGAGCGACCACTGTTCAAACCTTGCCGTGGGCGTGATTCAAAAAAAATCCCCGTCGATGGGCGGACACGACTATCTTTCAAAGGCGCGCAGCGCGGACAACCCCGAATTTGCGCAAGAGTTTGACGCCTACAGCGCGCGCTATCGGTTGGACGCTATTTGATTTGCATATGGGTGCGGCGCGTGGTACAATAGCCGCGTAGGAGGCGTAATTTATGATTTCATCAAAAATGCTCAGGCTTACGGAGACGAACAGCGTAATCCGCGCGATGTTCGAAGAAGGCAATCGCCTCGCGGCGCAGCTTGGGCGGGAAAATGTGTTCGATTTTTCCCTCGGCAACCCGAACTTCCCGCCGCCGGACGCCGTCGCCGCCGCGATAATCGATATCCTTCAAACCACACCGGCGATTGAGGCGCACGGATATATGTCAAACGCGGGCTTTACCCCCGTGCGCGACGCCATCGCGCGCTCCTTAAACGCGCGGCACGGCACAGATTTTAGCGCCGAGCATATCATTATGACCGTCGGCGCGGCGGGCGGGCTGAATGTCGCGCTGAAAACGCTGATAAATCCCGGCGATGAGGTTATTGCCCTCGCGCCGTACTTCGTGGAATACGGCAACTATGTGAATAATTACGACGGAGTCCTGCGCGTCGTGCCGCCGAATATCCCCGGCTTTCAGCCGGATCCCGAGGCGCTGGCGGCGGCGATAACGCCGAAAACAAAGGCTGTAATCATCAATACGCCCAATAATCCCACGGGCGTGATTTATTCGGAGGATTCAATCCGGAGCATCGCCGCCGTGATAGAGCAAAAGCAGACGGAATACGGCGCGCCCATCTATATCCTCTCTGACGAGCCGTACAGAGAGCTTGCCTATGACGGTGCACAAGTGCCGTACCTCACGAAGTATTATCGCAACTCCATTGTGTGCTATTCGTGGTCAAAATCCCTTTCGCTGCCGGGGGAGCGCATCGGATATCTCGCAGTACCGCGCGATGCCGACGATTCCGCGCTTATTCTTGAGGCGGCGGCGATAGCGACGCGCGTACTCGGCTTTGTGAACGCGCCGAGCCTGATTCAGCTTGCCGTGGCGCGCTGCCTTGACGAGAGCGTGGACGTCGCGGCGTACGACGCGAACCGCCGCGCCCTGCACGGCGGACTTACCGCGCGCGGGTTTGAGTGCGCCTTGCCGGAGGGCGCGTTTTATATGTGGCTGAAGGCTCCGGCGGACGACGACCGCGCCTTTGCCGAGTCGGCGAAGCGGCAGCGCATCCTGCTTGTCCCGGGGACGAGCTTCGCCTGCCCCGGATATGTGCGGCTGGCTTACTGCGTCGCGCCCTCGACGATAGAGCGCTCGATGGACGGCTTTTCGCGTCTTGCCGCCGAATACGGCTTGCTGTAGCGCGGCATTTCGATTTTACATTATTTTTAATTTGAAAGGTATCTGACGATATGGACGGCAAAAAGGTCATACTTTCCGGAATACAACCCTCCGGCGCGCTGACGCTGGGGAGCTATATCGGGGCGATTAAAAACTGGGTGGAGCTGTCGGAGGAATACGAGTGCTATTACTGCATCGTTGACCTGCACGCGATAACGGTGAGGCAGGACCCCGCGACGCTGCGGCGCAATACGTTAACACAACTGGCGCAATATATCGCGGCGGGGCTTGACCCCAACAAAAATGTCCTTTTTGTCCAAAGCCATGTCCCCGCGCACACACAGCTGGCGTGGGCGCTGAACTGCTTCACGATGTTCGGCGAGTTGGGGCGGATGACTCAGTTTAAGGAGAAATCCGTGAAGAATCCGGAGAACATCAACGCCGGACTGTTTACGTATCCCGTGCTTATGGCGGCGGATATTCTGGTTTATCAAGCCGATCTTGTCCCTGTCGGGGATGACCAGAAGCAGCACCTTGAAATCACGCGCGACATCGCGCAGCGCTTCAACGCCGCTCACGGCGACACGTTTAAGATTCCGGAGCCGTTCATCCCCAAAATAGGCGCGCGGATAATGGATTTGCAAGAGCCGGAAAACAAAATGTCGAAGTCAGAAATTTCAGCCGGAAGGGTCTGCGTGGGGGATCGTCCGGAAGATATAATGCGGGCGTTCAAGCGCGCCGTCACGGATAGCGGCTCCGAGATACGCTTTGACCCCGAAGCGAAGCCCGGCATATCAAATTTGATGCAAATTTACGCCGTGTGCGCGAATAAGACGCTCGCGGAGGTCGAAAGCGAATTCTCCGGCAGCGGTTACGGCGCGTTCAAGACGGCTGTCGGCGAAGCTGTGGTGGAGACGCTGCGCCCCATTCGCGAGGAATCGGAGCGGCTGTTAGGCGATCGCGCATATCTTGAAAAAATCTGCGCGGACGGCGCCGCGCGCGCCGCGCGGACAGCTGACAAAACGGTGCGCCGGGTGTATAAAAAGCTCGGCTTTGTCGCGGTATAATGTTCGAGATTTTCACGCGGATCGGCGTATCGCTTGCAGCCGCGCTGTTCATCTGCTTCGCGGCGATGCCAATAGTGCGCGCGTTTGCGTATAAAATTGGCGCTATCGACGTTCCGGGCGATGAGACGCGCATGCACAACTATCCCATTCCGCGCCTCGGCGGGCTGGCGATGTTCCTCGGGTTTCTCATTTCCGTGGTACTTTTCGCCGACGTTAATCATCAGGTGCAGGGGATTTTAATCGGCTCTGTCATCATCGTAATCAGCGGCGCCATTGACGATGTGGTGGCGCTGAAATGGTATATCAAGCTCTTGTTTCAGCTGGCGGCGGCGCTTGTCGCCGTGGGACACGGTCTGGTGGTTTATACGGTTTCAAACCCCAATGTGTTCAGCGCGGCGGAGTTTTTAAGCTTCGGTATTTTATCCGTACCCGTGACGGTGCTGTGGATTGTCGGCATCACGAACGCCGTGAATCTTATTGACGGGCTGGACGGGCTGGCGGCGGGCGTCTCCGGCATATCCTCTGTGACAATGCTCGTTATCGCCCTGCTTGTGTCCGAAATGAATGTCGCCGTGATTATGGCGGCGCTCGCCGGTTCGTGTCTCGGCTTTCTGCCGTATAATTTCAAACCCGAAAAACAGAGCAAGATGCTAATGGGCGACACCGGCGCGTTGATGCTGGGGTTTGTTCTCAGCACGGTGTCGATTATGGGGCTTTTCAAATTTTTTGCCATCATCTCCTTTGCCGTGCCGTTTCTTGTGATCGGGCTGCCGCTGTTTGATACGGCGCTCGCCTTTACGCGCAGAATTCTAAAGGGGCAAAACCCGATGCACCGCGACAGAGGGCATTTTCATCACAGGCTGGTGGATATGGGACTCTCGCAGAAGCAGGCGGTGGCGATTTTATACGCCATCAGCGCCGTC
>JAIRRO010000135.1 GCA_031255955.1 Oscillospiraceae bacterium | reverse complement strand
TGAAGCGAAAAATTATCATCTGCGCGGTGATTACGGCAATGCTGTCCGTCGGGATGTACTTTTCAACGCCCATTTATGCCAGAATCATCATCGCCGCGGTGATGTTGTTCCACTGGTGGCTGTTTTTCTTTAAAATAAAAACCACACCGAAAGAAGGTTAAAACATGATAGCAAAGCGTTTGTTGCGTTTCGCGGAGGGTGCGCGGCGGCACATCGCCGTCTCTGTTGCCGCGCAGTGGCTTGGGCTGCTGGCTGGCATCGCCGCCACAATCGCAATCTCCCGACTTATCGGGCAAATCGCGGCGGGTGACGCAAGCCTCGCTTCCCTTGTCCTCACGCTTGCAGCGGGCGGCGCCGCCGCGCTGCTGCGCGCAGTCTGCACAACCGCCGCGTCGCGGGCGGCGTTTCGCGCGTCATCCGGCGTAAAACGGATGTTTCGCGAAAGGGTGTATCAAAAGCTGCTTGAGCTGGGCGGTGCATACACCGAAACGCTTTCCACGGCGGACGCCTTGCAAACGGCGACAGAGGGCGTTGACCAGCTTGAGGTTTATTTCGCCAAGTATATCCCGCAATTTTTCTATAGTATGATTGCCCCCGTAACGCTGTTTATCGTTATAGCTCCGCTGGATTTGCGCGCCGGACTGGCGCTGCTGGTCTGCGCGCCGCTTATTCCCGCGCTGCTTTTGATGATAGGAAAAATGGCGGGAGGGATGGCGAGGCGGCAGCTCGGCTCTTATATCTCGCTGGGCGATCGCTTTTTAGAGAACATCCAGGGCATGACGGCACTGAAGGTATACAGCGCGGACGGTGCGCGGCAGAAGGATATGGCTCGTGAGGCTGAGGGCTTTCGGCAATCCACGATGCGGGTGCTTCGAATGCAGCTTGCCAGCATAATTGTAATGGATATCGTAGCCTTTGGCGGCGCGGCGCTTGGTGTTATCCTCGCGGCGCTCGCTGTGCGCGGCGGTGCGCCGCTTTCGCACGGGCTGATAATCGCCCTGCTGTCCGCGGAATTTTTTATTCCTCTGCGTCAGCTGGGGTCGCTGTTTCATGTGTCGATGAACGGCGTAGCAGCCAGCGAGAGAATGTTTCGTCTGCTGGATACGCAGCTGCCGCCCGACGGGGAGAAAACAGTCCCCATGGGCGGCATTCGCATAATTTTCAACGATATGTCCTTTACATATCCGGGGGCGGAGCGCCCCGCGCTGGACGGCGTGACGCTTGAGCTCCCGGCTGTCGGTTTGGTTTCGCTGGTCGGGGCGTCCGGCAGCGGCAAAAGCACCGTCGCCGCTGTGTTATCCGGCGCGCGGCGCGGTTATATCGGTTCTGTGTCCGCGGGCGGGGTTGAGCTGCGCGATATTTCCCGCGTGTGCTTGCAAGGTTCTGTGACGCTTGTTCCGCACGACGGCTATGTGTTCAAGGGGACGCTTGCGGAAAATCTTCGGCTTGCAAGACCTGACGCTACGGACGGCGAGCTAATATCGGCGCTGGAACGCGTTCGGTTGTGGGATTTTTTTGCGGCGATGGATGGACTTTTAGCTGAGATATCAGAGCGCGGCGCCAACCTGTCCGGCGGACAGCGTCAAAGGTTATGCCTCGCGCGGGCGCTGCTGCGGGACGTCGATATTTATATCTTCGACGAGGCGACCTCAAATATTGATCCGGAAAGCGAGGCTGCCATTATGGACGCCGTTCGCGGGCTTTCCGCCTCAAAAACCGTGCTGTTAATCACTCACCGCCTCGCGAATGCCACGGCGTCCGATATGATCTATTTGCTGGACAACGGCAGAGTAACGGAGTCCGGCACGCACGACGCGCTGCTCGCCCTCGGCGGGCTATACGCGCGGCTGTACGGTGAACAGCGAGAGCTGGAGCGCGTCAGCGCCGGTCAATCGTCGTAAGGTGTGATCGATTATGAAAATTATGACGAGGCTTATCGCGTTTGTCCGCCCGCTGTCCGGCGTTATGGCGCTTGCCGTGCTGCTCGGCGTGCTGGGCAACATAAGCTCGATACTTATTCCCGTGCTTGGGAGCCTTGCGATATTGCAAGCGTCAGGCGGCGCCGCGGCATATCGTGTCGGCTTGACGGCGCTTCTCATTGGCGCCGCTGTATGCGGGGCGCTGCGCGGCGCGTTTCGATACGGCGAGCAGACGTGCAATCATTTTATCGCGTTCCGGCTGCTTGCGCTGATACGCGAGCGCGTTTTTGAAGCCTTGCGGCGGCTGTGTCCCGCAAAGCTCGACGGACGCGAGCGCGGCAATCTGATAACGATTCTGACGGGTGATATCGAATTGCTTGAGGTGTTCTACGCGCACACCATTTCCCCCGTCGCGATTGCGTTTATCGTATCGCTGGGGGTAGTGGTGTTTGTCGGGGTCTATCATCCGATATATGCGCTTATCGCCGCTTTGGGGTATGTTGTCGTTGGCGCGGTACTGCCCGCCGCGGCTTCCCGCGCCGTCGCCGCTCCAAACGCCGATTTACGCGCGGAAACAGGGGGCTTTTCATCCTTTTATCTCGACAGCCTGCGCGGGATGGCAGAGCTTTTGCGTTTCGGGCGCGGGGATGAGCGCCGCACACAAATCGGCGAGCGCACGGACAGGCTGGATGCTCTGCGCCAACGCTTAAACACGCGCGAGGGCGTAATGTCCGCGCTGTCCGGGATGTCTGTCACTGTGTTCGCGCTGGCGGCGCTTACCGCCGCGTTTTTCCTGCGCCGCAGCGGCGCCGTGGGCATTGACGGCGTGATAATACCCGTTACCGTGATTTTATCATCCTTCGGTCCTGTGCTTGCCCTTGCCGGGCTGGGCACGGGACTTCAGGCGACGCTGGCGGCGGGTGAACGCGTGCTGGCGCTGCTTGATGAAACGCCGGAGACCGCCGACGTCACGGATGGCAAGGCGCCCGATTTCACGGGCGCGCGCAGCCGCGATCTCACCTTTTCTTACGGCGGTGAGGATGTTCTGCGCGGACTGAGCATTGATATTAAAAAGGGTAAAATCACCGGAATTACAGGTAAAAGCGGCTCCGGTAAATCCACCCTTCTGCGTCTTTTGATGCGTTTTCGTGACGCGCCGCAGGGCAGTCTTTTCATTTCAGACACGCCTGTTTCGGAGATAAACACTGACCACCTGCGGCGAATAGAAGGCTTCGTCACGCAGGACACAGAGCTGTTTCACGACACCATAGAGGCGAATATCCGTCTGGGTAAGCCGGACGCCACGCGTGGGGAGGTCATCGCGGCGGCGAAAAAAGCCTCTGTACACGACTTCATTTCTTCTCTGCCCGGGGGTTATGAAACACATATAGGTGAGCTCGGCTCCACGCTATCCGGCGGTGAGCGCCAGCGCATTGGCTTAGCGCGCGCGTTTCTGCACAACGCGCCGCTGCTGCTGCTGGACGAGCCGACCAGCAACCTTGACAGCTTGAATGAAGCCGTCATCCTGCGCTCGCTGCGCTCCGCCGCGGGTGAGCGCACCATAGCTCTTGTGTCTCACCGCGCGTCCACCATGGCGATAGCGGACAAGACATATTCCGTGGAAAAATAGAGCGTATTAAGCGTTGTTTTTCTCGTACAGCAGCCGCAGCCCGTCGAGCAGCAGATGCTCATCGGATATAATTTTTTCGTGGCAGTGCGGAATTATCCGCGAGGCAAGCCCGCCTGTTGCCACAACCGTTGCCGCCTCGCCTAATTCGTCCGCGAACCGGCGAAGCATACCGTCTATGCCCGCCGCCGCGCCGAATACGATGCCGCTTTTCATCGCGTCAACCGTGACGCCGTTTATCGCCTTTTTCGGCGCTTCAATGTTCACCTTGGGCAGCAGTGAAGCACCGCGCGTCAGGGCGTCGGCGGACAGCGCCACTCCGGGGATTATCGCCCCGCCTATGTAAGCGCCCGTTTTGTCGATAACCGTAATTTTTGTCGCCGTACCCAGGTCGATAATGAATATCGGCGGCTTGTATTTCGTTGACGCGCCCACGGCAGAGCAGACCATATCGGCTGCCAGCTCCGCGGGATTATCGATCAGGATATTAAGCCCCGTTTTTATTCCCGAGCCGACGAGAAACGCCGATTTGCCGGTCAGCTTGCGTATCGTCTCACGGAACACACCCGTCAGCGGCGGCACCACGGAGGACAGTGCCGCGCCCGCGAAGCCGCGCGCGTCTATCCCGTTAAATTCGAGGATGGAATTTATCCCGGCGGCGTATTCGTCCTCTGTTTTAAGCGTATCGGTGACCATACGGAACACATGAAGGATTTTATCCCCCTCATAGCAGCCGATTACGATATTCGAGTTTCCGACGTCAATGGCGAGAAGCATTATATCCCTCCGAAATTATTTTTCTCTGATTATTTCGCTCTTTTGCCGAATCTGCTTTCGCCTATCTTGATAATACGCACGACCGCAGGGCTGAGTATTAAATTTACTATAAATTCAAAGATGAAGTTTCCACCGATAAGCGTGAGAAAAATAAACGCCGTGACATTATCGGAGCCGCCTGCCCACTCTCTCATAGTAGGTAAAAATATCGTGTAGCAGCCAAGCGTAAAAATGCCGGTGTTTACAATCGGTGACACTACCGCGGCAGCAATCGTCGCTGCAACTTGATTTTTCTTTTCAAAGAGCTTGTATGCTGCACCCGCGGCAAGTCCGGCGCATATTCCCTTTAAGAGAACGAGAATAACAGTGCCAAGCGCATTAATCTGTAAAAACGCCGCCGCATCGCCGTTAAACAGCACAACAGCCCCGAAAACTGCGCCAAGCCATCCACCGGCAAGCGTTCCGCACATAGCCGCGCCGACTACAATCGGCAAAAGAACGAGTGCGATTTGAAATTGCCCGAAGTGAATAAAAGTGCCCGCCATTTGAAGCACAACCACGATTGCGGTTAAGAGTGCCAAAAGTACGAGCTTCTGCGTGGAAAAGGTCTTGCTTTTCATAAATAAAAACTCCTTGCTGCCGCCCCGTGCGGGTGCGACGCTATTTTATTTCGGGGATATCCCCCGGGCGCTATTATGAACAATTCCGCGGCGCTTGTCAACAGGAATTTTTGCGCTGAATTTTTGCGCGGCGGCGCGCGTTCGCTTCTATCCGGCGGAGTCTTGTACATATTATGCTGTACTGCTTCACGAAAGGCGGCGCGTATATGTCCCGTTCCCGCGCGATGATTATGAATACAATCCTTCTGACCGGCGTTTCGCTCTTAATGCGCGCTGTCGGAATGATTTTTCAGGTTTGGCTGACGCGCAGGATAGGCGCAGCCGGTATCGGTCTGTTTCAGCTTATTATGTCCGTATCTATGCTCGCCGCAACGTTCGCCATCTCGGGCATCCGCTTCGCCGCGACGCGCCTTGTGTCGCTGGAGCTTGGGCGCTCCGAAGCCTCGGGTAGCGCGGGCTTGCAATACTCCGGCGCGTTTTATGCCGTGCGGCGTTGCCTTGTGTATGCGCTCTGCTTCGGTGCGGCGGCGAGCTTATTTTTATGGTTCGGCGCCCCGACAATCGGCAGCGTTTGGATTGGCGACGCGCGCACTGTTTTGTCTCTGCGCGTGCTGTCCCTCAGTCTTACGCCCTATGCCCTGTCCGCCGTTTTCGGGGGGTATTTCACGGCGGTGTGCCGCGTCGCCAAATCCGCCGCGGTTTCCGTTATAGAGCAGCTTATCAGGATAGCCGTAATCATCGCGGCGCTCGGTTTTTCAACGGGATACGGTCTGGAAACGGCGTGCGCCATCGTCGTCGCGGGCGGCGTCGCGGGGGAGGTTTCCGCATTTTTGCTGCTTGCCGCGCTGTATTGGTTTGAAAAGCGCGCGCATAGCTCCCCCGCCTTTGTCCGCCGCGTGGATTCCACCGCTATGACGCGCCGTATGCTCTCTATCGCCCTTCCGCTTGCGCTGTCCGCTTATGCGCGAAGCGCGCTCTCCACGCTTCAGCATCTGCTTGTGCCGCGCGGACTTAAAAAATCCGGGGCGTCCTCTGAGAAGGCGCTCGCCGATTACGGAACGGTTCACGGTATGGTTTTTCCCGTGCTGATGTTCCCGTCGGCGCTGTTTTATTCCTTTGCGGAGCTTGTGGTACCGGAGCTTACAGAGGCTCAGGTTCGCGGGGATAACGCCCGTATATCGCGGCTTGTTTCGGATTCTCTGCGGCTGTGTCTGCTGTTTTCCGTCGGCTTTATGGCGTGTATGTGGGGCTTTGGCAGCGAACTGGGAACGGCTGTTTACGGCGCGGGCGACACGGGGCGTTATCTTGCGGGGCTGGCGTGGCTGATGCCCATAATGTATCTGGACAGCGTGACGGACGGTATGCTGCGCGGCTTGGGTCAGCAGATGTACTGTATGGCGTACAATATTTTGGATTCCGCCGTGTCTGTGACGCTTGTATACCTGCTGCTGCCGCGATTCGCCCTTGCGGGATACGTGTTTATGGTTGCGTTTACAGAGATTTTTAACTTTGCCTTGAGCGTAAACAGGCTGCGCCGCGTCACGGTGATTAAATTTTCTGTAAAAACCACGCTGAAGGCTCTGCTGGCGGCATTCGGCGCGGTGAATTTCACGCGGTTGCTGACTGCCCTTGCCGGTGCGCCCGCCGCGCCGAAGCCCGGCGTTCTCGCGCTTAATA
>JAIRRO010000125.1 GCA_031255955.1 Oscillospiraceae bacterium | reverse complement strand
CAGGGCGCTTTTTGGCAGCGGGTGAAGGATTTGAACCCTCACAAACAGAGTCAGAGTCTGTCGTGCTACCATTACACAAACCCGCTGTATAAAGCCTTACGATTATAACGCCGCGCGGGGCGCTTGTCAAGAAAAATTTTTTCTGTTGCAAAGCGCGCCGGAAGGATATAGAATAGATGTCCTTGAACAATTAAAAAACAGACCCCGCTTATGAGGTCAACCGGAGGAATTAAATGCCCGCACGAACTAATTACGGAATAGATTTTGACAAGCAGAGTATATCGGACACGGATGTCCGGGGAAAGAAGATTCTGCTGCGCTGTGACTTTAACATACCGCTCGACCGCGACACGGGCGCCGTGACGGACGACGGACGCATAATTGCGGCGCTGCCAACGATACGATATCTGCTTGACCAAGGCGCGGCTGTCATCGCCTGCTCACATCTCGGCAGACCGGGAGGGGTGTTATCGCCTGAGTTTTCATTGAAGGTTGTCGGTGAGAGGCTGACAGAGCTGTTGGGAAAGCCCGTTAAAATCTCGCGCGACGCCATCGGGGAGGATTCGCGGCGGCTTGCGGCGAGCCTGCAGCCCGGGGAGATAATGCTGCTTGAAAATCTGCGCTTTTATCCCGGAGAAGAATTAAACGACCCCGAATTTGCCCGCGCGTTAGCGGCGCTTGCCGATGTTTTCGTCGAGGACGCGTTCGGCAGTGTACATCGCGCGCACGCCTCGATAGAGGGCGTCTCGCATTTTCTGCCTGCTGTGGCGGGCTTTTTACTTGAGCAGGAGCTTCGTCATATCGGCGGGGCGCTGGAAAATCCCAAGCCGCCATTTATCGCCATTCTCGGAGGCTCAAAAGTTTCTGACAAAATTGGCGTCATTGATAATTTGCTGGACAAGGCGGATACGCTTATCATCGGCGGCGGTATGGCGTACACATTTTTGAAGGCGCGGGACGGCAGCATTGGCTCATCGCTGTGTGAAAATGACAGGCTGCAATACGCGCGCGATATGCTGGTTAAGGCGCAGCGCCTTGGTGTGAGGCTGCTGCTGCCGGTGGACTCGCTTGTCGCGCAGCGTCCGGATAACAGCTTAAATCCCGACGTTGTGAACAGCTATAACATACCGGACGATATGATGGCGCTGGATATCGGGCCTAAGGCGGCTAACGAATTTGTCTCTGTCATAAAAGACGCAGGAACCGTCATCTGGAACGGTCCCATGGGCATATTCGAGCTGCCGAAATACTCCAACGGCACGCGTATGGTCGCGATTGCGATGACCGACCCGCACATCGTGTCCATCGTCGGCGGCGGCGATTCCGCGGCGGCAATCAGGCAGTTCGGACTTGAAGGGCGCGTGACGCACGTATCGACAGGCGGCGGCGCGACGCTGGAATTTCTTGAAGGACGCGAGCTGCCGGGCGTAGCCTGCCTGCTGGATAAGCCCGGACGGGCGGAGGTGTAGCGTATGCGTGAGATTATTATCGCCGGTAACTGGAAGATGAACGCGCCCGAGCTGCGCGCCTTTGCCGCGGGGATGCCGTCCGGCGCCAACGCGCCGCGCGGCGTGCGCCTGATAATATTCCCGCCGTTTCCGTATATATCGGCGGCGGTGCGGGAGCTGCCCGCCGAAATCGGCGCTCAGGACATCAGCGAGCACGAGTACGGCGCGTATACGGGAGAGGTCTCCGCCGCTATGCTGCTTGAATCCGGCGCAAAATATACGCTTGTGGGACACAGCGAAAGGCGGCGATTTCACGCCGAAACGGACGCCATTGTGCGCCTGAAGGCGCGGCGCGCACTTGATAGCGGGCTGCGCCCCATCATCTGCGTCGGAGAAACTGACGCCGAGCGGCGGCGCGGCGAGACGCAGGGCGTGATATCCGCGCAGATAACGGCTGCCTTGGAGGGACTTTCCCGCGAGGACGCCGCGCGCGTGATTATTGCGTACGAGCCGGTATGGGCGATAGGTGCCGGCGTGTCGGCTTCGCCCAAGGACGCCGGGGAGGTCTGCCGCGCGATTCGTGAGGTTTTGCGGTATCTTTTTGAGGATACGGCGGAGGACATTCACATTCTGTACGGCGGCTCTATGAATTCGATGAACTCCGCCGCGCTGCTCGCGCAGCCTGATATTGACGGCGGACTGATAGGCTCAGCCTCGCTGGACTCCGACGCCTTTACCGGGATAATAAAAACAGCTGCCGCAGCAGCCGCAGATCACTGACTAGATTTCTACGATTACACACACGACTTGCAATATGAAAGGAACACTGCTTTGAAATCGCCTCTTGTACTCATTATTATGGACGGCTTCGGTATCGCGCCGCCGTCGCCCTACAACGCCATTTCCGTTGCGAACACGCCCGCCTTGGATAAGCTTGCCGCCACCTGCCCGCGCACAGAGCTTTCAGCCTCCGGCGAGGACGTGGGGCTGCCGCCCGAGCAGATGGGCAACAGCGAGGTGGGGCATACGAACATCGGCGCGGGGCGCGTCGTGTTTCAGGATCTGCCGCGCATTACTAAAAGCATCAAGGACGGCGATTTTTTCACCAATCCCGCCTATAACGACGCGGTGGATAACTGCCTCCGGCACGGCTCCGCGCTTCACATAATGGGCTTGCTCTCCAACGGCGGCGTACACAGCCACAACACGCATGCGTGGGCGCTTTTAGAGCTTGCCCGGCGGCGCGGCGTCGAGCGCGTATATCTGCATTGCTTTCTTGACGGGCGCGACACCCCGCCGCGCTCCGGACTGGAATTTATCAAGGAAGCGCGGGCAAAATGCCTTGAAACGGGTGCCATAATCGCCACCGTAACAGGGCGGTACTACGCGATGGATCGCGATAAGCAGTGGCAGCGCGTAAAAACAGCTTATGACGCCATTGTATACGGCGAAAAATCGGGCGCGGTGTTTGAACCCGACCCCGTTGCCGCCGTGGAAAAATCGTATAGCGCGGGTATTACGGACGAATTTATGCTGCCCGTCATTACGACGCGCGGCGCGGAGCTTTCCCCGAATGATTCTGTGATTTGCTTTAATTTTCGTCCCGAGCGGGTGCGGGAGCTTACGCGCGCGCTCACCGACCCCGATTTTTCGGAATTCCCGCGCGAAAAAGGCTGCTTCCCGCTCTGCTTCGTCAGCACGAAGGAATATGACGCCGAGCTGCCGAATGTCTCCATCGCCTTCCCACCGAGCCGTCTCACCGGAATTTTCGGTGAATTTATATCAAGCCTCGGCATGACTCAGCTGCGTATCGCGGAGACGACAAAGTATGCGCACGTCACGTTTTTCTTCAACGGCGGGGAGGAAACGGTGTTCCCCGGTGAGGACCGCGCGCTGATTCCGACGCCGGATGTGGCTACCTTTGACCAAAAGCCGGAGATGAGCGCGTTTGAGGTCTGCGACGAGGTTGTGCGCCGGATACACTCCGGCAAATATGATGTGATTATAATCAACTATGCCAACTGCGATATGGTCGGGCACACCGGTGTTCTGGACGCCGCGATAAAGGCGGCGGAGGTTGTGGACGATTGCGTTGGCAGGACGGTTGAGGCGGCGCTTTCACTCGGTGGCGCGGCTATCATAACGGCAGATCACGGCAACGCGGACAAAATGCTCTCCGATGACGGCGTGACACCCTTCACGGCGCACACATCAAATCCCGTGCCGCTTATTCTTGCCGGCAGGGAAGCGCGGCTGCGCAGCGGCGGCAGATTGGCGGACATCGCACCGACGATGATAGAGCTGCTGGGCGTCGAAAAACCGCCGGAGATGACAGGCGAATCGCTGATTATGCGATAAAATAAATATACCGGTCAACATTATAATTGGGAGATGATTAAAATAAGGAGCAACGCATATTTTGAAATCACACGCGTTCACGCGCGGGAGGTGCTGGATTCCCGCGGGAACCCGACCGTGGAAACGGAGCTTATGCTGAGCGACGGAACAATCGGGCGGGCTATCGTGCCGTCCGGCGCTTCAACGGGGAGGTTTGAGGCGGCGGAGCTGCGCGACGGCGACACCTCGCGATATTTGGGACGCGGTGTTATGCGCGCCGTGGAGCATGTGAATACAGAGCTATCCAAATTGGCGCTGGGGCGCAACGTGTTAGATCAGCGTGAGCTGGACGGGGCGCTTATTGCCTTGGACGGCACGGAGAATAAATCGCGCCTCGGCGCGAACGCATTATTATCCGTTTCGCTCGCGGCGGCGCACGCTGCCGCGGAGGCTTTGGGGCTGCCGCTGTACAGATATATCGGCGGCGCTGTTTCAAATATGCTGCCCGTGCCGATGCTAAACGTGCTGAACGGCGGGGCGCACGCGGACAACAGCGTGGATATTCAAGAATTTATGCTGATGCCTGTGTCCGCACCGAGCTTTCGCGAGGCTCTGCGAATGTCGGCAGAGGTGTTTCACACGCTGAAAAAGCTCATCCCGCCCTGCGGCGTCGGCGACGAGGGCGGCTATGCGCCGGATCTGGCTTCCGACGAGGACGCCCTGCGCGCGCTCACGGACGCCGTGCAAAAAGCGGGCTATGTCCCGGGGCAGGATTTTTTAATCGCGATTGACGCCGCCGTCTCCGATTGGTTTGACGAAAAGGACGGGATTTATCACCCGCCCAAGCGCGGGGCGGTGAAAACCCCCGCTGAAATGGTTGAAATGTGGGCGGATTTCGCGGAGCGCTATCCCATCGCCTCAATAGAGGACGGCATGGCGGAGGACGACTGGGACGGCTGGCGGCTCTTGACGGATACGCTCGGCAAAAGGCTTCGGCTTGTTGGGGATGATTTGTTTGTGACGAACGCCGCACGCCTTGAGCGCGGCGTCACTCTCGGCGCTGCTAACGCCATTTTAATAAAGCCGAATCAAATAGGCACGCTGACAGAGACGCTGGATGTGATTCAAGCGGCGCACCGCGCAGGCTATTCGACTGTCATATCCCACCGCTCCGGGGAAACGGAGGACACAACGGTAGCCGACCTTGCCGTCGCTGTCGGCGCGGGGCAAATTAAAACAGGCGCACCGAGCCGCACAGACCGCGTCGCGAAATACAACAGACTCCTTCGCATTGAAGAAGAGCTTGGCACGGCGGCGTATTATCCCGGCGCGCGCGCCCTTTCCGGTCAGATAATCCGTTGAGAAAAATATTCGACGCCATACAGAGCTACGCGCGCGAATCGGATATGCTCCTGTTCGCGGTGAGCCTCATATGCTCCATATACGGCGTGGTGCTTGTTGCAAGTGCTTCTCGCGTTTATGACGGCGCCCACGTGACAATTCAGCTTTTGGCTATTGTCATCGGCGTCGTCGCGTATATAATCACGTCGCTGGTGGACGTCGATATTCTGGCGGATAAATACAAGCTGCTGTTTGTTGCGGGGCTGTTGTTCATCGCGACGCTGTTCATCTGGGGCAGGGAGGACGACACGGGTAACCGCGCGTGGCTGCGGTTCTTCGGCATCGGCGTCCAGCCCGCAGAGCTTGTGAGAATACCGTATATCATAATAATCGCACGGATGATTGCCGTTCAGCGCGACGCGCGCGCCTTGAATGCTGTCGGGACGATGCTGCGCATTGTGGGGATATTCGCGGCGTATTTTGCGCTGCTGCTGGTGTCCTCGCGTGACTTGGGTTCCGCCTTGGTGTATGCCTTTGTGCTATCGGCGATGATGTTCGTCGGCGGGGTGTATATGCGCTGGTTTGTGTTAGCCGGTGCGGCTATCGCGGCGGCGGCGCCGTTTATTAAGCGATATTTTCTTACAGAGAGGCAGTGGCTGCGCATACTCGTGGTGTTTGACCCCTCCGCCGACCCCACGGGACGCGAAACCATGTGGCAGGCAAACCAAAGCAAGCTTGCAATCTCCTCCGGCAGATTTTTCGGGCAGGGGCTGTTTAAGGGACGTATGACGCAAAGTGATTTGATTCCGCAGCAGCACACGGACTTTATATTCTCCGCGGCGGGGGAGGAGCTGGGCTTCGTCGGCTGCGCCGCGATAATATTGCTGCTGGCTGTGCTTGTCGGGCGGTGCCTGTATGTCGGGGTGAAATCGAACAGCCGTCTCGGACT
>JAIRRO010000066.1 GCA_031255955.1 Oscillospiraceae bacterium | reverse complement strand
ATGAATACGGCGGAATTTTCGTTTATTGTCACGGGATTATCCTCCTGCTTTTGAATGTCAGTAGAGACGCGGCTTTCGCCGTTCCGAAGAAAGTTTGATATGGAAGCTTGTCTGCTAAGGGGAGCATCATCATATACTACAATGTAGTATGTGTCAAGGGGATCACCCCCGCGTATGCGGGGCGCGGGGATTGAAAATTGCAATATTCGACGCATCCTTTATGTAGGATTGCATATAAGAAACCCCCGCAGCCTACAACAACGTATCAAGCGCCATCATCACAGTAAAGCCGAGCATCGCGCCGATGGTGGTCAGGTTGCTGTGTTCTCCGCCGCCCTGTGCCTCCGGAATAAGCTCCTCCACAACCACGAAAATCATAGCCCCCGCCGCAAACGCCAGCGCATAGGGCAAAATACCCTGAATAGACACGGAAAGCGCCGCGCCGAGCATTGCCGCCAGCGGCTCCACGATGCCGGACGCCTGCCCGAATAAAAAGCTCCGTGTGCGTGAAAGCCCCTCTCGCCGCAGCGGGACGGAAACAGCCGCGCCCTCCGGAAAATTCTGAATACCGATGCCGATGGTCAGCGCCACAGCCGAGGGGAAGGCAGCCGGATCGACAGCGGCGGAGCCGAACGCAACGCCGAACGCCAAGCCCTCCGGAATATTGTGCAGCGTGATAGCCATCACCAGCAGCACGCTGCGCCGCCAACCGGATTTTACGCCCTCAGGCTCCGCCCCGGCTTGCGCGTGCAAATGCGGCAGAATTCTGTCGGCGGCATGCAAAAATGCCCCGCCCAAAAGAAAGCCGACAATCGCGGGAAACGGCGTCGGACCCATTTCAATGGCTGGGGCAAGCAAGGACCAAAAGCTGGCGGCGATCATTATGCCCGCGGCAAAGCCCAGCATCGTATTCAGCGGCTTATCCTTAAACTCCTTGAAGAAAAAGACCATAGCGCCGCCGAGAGCCGTAAGTCCCCACGTGAACAGACCGCCGATAAGGGCATAAATTACAGGCGACATAAAACACTCCTTTTAATCTGGCAGGGCGTTAATCTGGCAGGGCGTTAATCCGGCGGGGCGATATCGACAATCTCCAGCCCCTGACGAAAGGCGTAGCCGCGCGTATACTGCGTACCGCCGAAGCGACCGTCGAACACCGTGATTATCACAGAGGAGCTGTCCACCATATATCTGTTGCGGCGCGCCATGCAGTCCTTTGTATATTCGCGGCTGATGTATGTTTCGATATCGCAGCGGGATAACAGCCTATAATAGCGCTCGCGCCACGCGGCGTTCCATTTCTCCGCCTGTTCTGTAAAGGGTAGGGCAGCCTCCACCACAACGCCGTCATTAATATCGCGCAGGGTAAGCACAGCCTCAGCGAAATAAATATCGCAGCCGCGCGCCATGCCGCAGATAAAGCGGCGACGACCGGAGATATACAACGCCTCCGCGATATGAAAAATTCTGCGCTTCAGCTCACGGCAGCGCTCGTCGTCCTCGCGCTCGCCCCACGGCAGCTTTTCGGGGCGGTAGCCGGAAAAGCAGCAGGTTTCTTCCTTTGAAAAGTCCCCGGCGGTCATACAGCCGCGGTGTCGGCTTCGGGGGCGCCGCCGTCAACCCAATCAAGCTCATCCTTTGTTATGGTATCCATCAACCGCGCCGCCAAAGATGGCTTTGAAGCGCGAACGGCGGCGCGCGACAGAAACACCTTGTCGCGCAGGTTGTTAAGGTCATAGTGCTTGCCCAGCAGCTCCAGCACCTCATCCTCCGTCGGCGGGGGAGAGATGGCGCAGACCGCCGCAATCAGCGGACCGATGATACCGGCTTCATACGGCTGCGTTTTGAACAGCAGGGTCAGATACTTGTTAAAGCCGTCGTTGTCGCGCAGCTCGACGGCAGTTTGAATCATTTTTATAAAAAGCTGGTTGCTGTTGCCGAGTATGTAGAACGAGCGCGGAATCATCTCGCCGAACATCTTGCGCTCGCAGCTCTTAAAGCACGTCCACGCCTCCGGGAATTCGCGCCGCGCGTGATGGATAAGCCCCGTGTAGTAGTCAAAATCGGGGTTTTCGGGTGAAGCCTCGGACGCCTCGCGCGATAGCTCCAGCGCCCTGTCCCACTCGCTTTCGCCGCGGTTTAGATAATAGTTGGATAAAAAGGCATAGGCATTGTCCACCGTGAATTTGTATACGCTTTTTCCGGCTTTGTTCCCCTCGATAATCTCGGTGTACAAATCGACGACACGCTCCGCGTCATAGCCGTCCGGCGCGGCGCGCAATGTATCCGCCAGATAGCCCTTCATCGTCAGGTTGTCGGGATTTTCACGCAGCTCGGCTTCAATCGGCGCCAAATTTCGCTCATAGGTGTTCTTGGAGGACATCGCCTCCTTCGTGTAGCCTGTGTGATAAATTTTTATATCCGTGAGGAACAGACCGCCCTCGCCGATGCTCAGATGCTCGTGGATTTTGTTGACATAGCGAATTTCCGGCTTATTGCGGAAAACCCTGTCCTGCTCTTGAATGACGAAAGCCTCGCCCTTGTCGTTCAGGTTAATCCAGCGGCAGCGAATAAAATTAAGCCCCGGATACGACCGCGGGTCGGACTCCACGCGATCTAAAAAGCCGCGCAGCAGCTTGGTATCCTTCTCGTCAAAATATTCGTCCGCGTCAAGAAAGGCAATCCAATTTCCGCGCGCCTGCTCGATGGCATAGTTTTTCGCGGCGGAAAAGTCGTTTATCCACTCGAAGTGATATACCTTCGCGCCCATTTTTTCAGCCAGCTCAACGGTGCGGTCGGTTGAGCCTGTATCCACCACGATTTGCTCAAACGCGATATTCTTCGCCCAGCCGAGCGCCTGCTCGATGTTCTTTTCCTCATTTTTTACGATCATACACTGACTAAGGCGCACCATGGGGCGGCGCTTTGCCGCCGGCTGACGCCGCTTGCCGTGTCTCTTCTTGTTTTCCGCCATATTATCCTCCGAATATAAGCTGTGATAGCCCCTGATGTGTTATCCGATAATGTCGATATGCCCCTCGCTTACGGGGTGCGCTTCTTTTGTACCGGCGGGATAACCGACAGCGATGGCAAGCGCGAAGCTGTAGCCCTCCGGAAATTTAAGCAGCGCGTTAAGGCGCGCGTTTTCAGCTTTGTCCTCGCCCCACGCCATGCCGGGCAGCCCCAGAGGCACCGAGCCGAGTCCGATGGAATGAGCCGCCAGCGATATGGTCTGCGCCGCGATGCCGCAGTCAAGGCTTGCCCACGGCGTAGCCTCTTTATTGGCGCTGATGAAGATGACGGTCGGCGCGTCATAAAAAATATTGCGTACATTGGCATAAACGCCGCCGCCCTTTGCCAGCGCGGCGCAAGCCTTTTCGTTTATTTCACGGACGATGCTCTGATCGCGCACCACGGTGAAATGCCACGGCTGGCTGTTGCGGGCGCTGGGCGACTGCACGGCGGCGTTCAGCAGAATATCCAGCTGCTCCTGCGTAATCTGCTCCGGCTTATATTGCCTAATACTGCGGCGGTCGGCGATTGCCCTTAAAACCTCGTTTGACATAGTGCGTTGCCTCCTGAAAGAATATTTATGCCTTCACCAGCGTGAAAGCGTGGTCAAGATCCGCGATAATATCGTCGATATGCTCTGTGCCGATTGACAGGCGCACCGTGGTGGGGGTGATTCCGGCGTCCGCCAGCTCCTCCGGCGACATTTGGGAGTGCGTGGTGGAGGCGGGGTGAATGACAAGGCTTTTTACATCCGCGACGTTTGCCAGCAGAGAGAATAATTCCAAGCTTTCTGTAAAGAGCTTCGTCTGCTCCGCCGTGCCGCGCAGCTCAAAGGTAAAGATAGAGCCCGCGCCGTTCGGGAAGTATTTGTTATATAGCGCGTTATCGCGCCGCCCCGGCAGGCTCGGATGGTTAACCGCGCTGACAAGGGGGTGGCTTTTCAAATAATCGACGATTTTAAGGGCGTTCTCAACGTGCCGCTCCACGCGCAGGGACAGCGTCTCAAGCCCCTGTAAAAACAGGAACGCGTTGAGCGGGGCAAGGCACGCGCCCGTGTCGCGCATTAGCGTAACGCGAGCCTTGATGATATACGCCGCCGCTCCCGCCGCCTGCGTGAAGACAACGCCGTGATAGCTCGGATTCGGCTCTGAAAGCCCCGGGAATTTGCCGCTTTTCGCCCAGTCGAATTTCCCGCCGTCCACAATCACACCGCCGATAGATGTGCCATGCCCGCCGATGAATTTCGTCGCGGAGTGGATGACAATGTCCGCGCCGTGTTCGATGGGACGCAGCAGATAGGGCGTCGCGAATGTATTGTCAATCAACAGCGGCACACCGCGCGAATGCGCCAGCGCCGCAATCGCCTCTATATCCACAACGGTGGAGTGGGGGTTCCCCAGCGACTCGATGAACACAAGCTTTGTGTTAGGGCGGAACGCCGCTTCGAGCTCACTGATATTGGACGCGTTGATAAACGTCGCCTCTATCCCCATATCAGCCAACGTGTTGGCGAAAAGATTGTATGTGCCGCCATATATGAATTTATCCGTGATGATGTGGTCGCCCGCGCGCGCAATATTCTGCACCGCGTATGTAATGGCAGCCGCGCCGGAGGAGGTTGCCAGCGCACCGACGCCGCCCTCAAGCGCCGCCATGCGCTTCTCAAACACATCGTTTGTCGGATTCATCAGGCGCGTGTAAATATTCCCCGGCTCCGTCAGCGCGAAGCGCGCGGCGGCGGATTCTGACGAGGGGAACACATAGCTGGAGGTCTGATAGATGGGGACGGCGCGCGCGTCCGTTGCCGGGTCGGGCGTCTCCTGCCCCGCGTGAAGCTGAAGCGTTTCAAATTTGTATTTCGGCAAATAAAACATCCCTTTCGGATTTATGATTTTACCGATATTATACACTAAGCAGGGCGTCTTGACAAGCGCATATTTATTATATAGAATACCGCCGTACATATTAACGAAAGGCGTGGTCTAAAAAATGAAAAACAACAGAGGAATCGCGCTGGGGTACAGGGCAGTTGCGTTCTTGCTGTGTCTCGCGGGGATATTAGAGACGCTGGGCGTATTCCGCGGCGCCGTATGGTGGACGGGACTGCTGTATTACACCGTGCAGAGCAACATTTTGGTGCTGCTGATGCTCGGCGCGCTGCTTGTCAAAACGGCGCTTGCCGTACGCCGCGACGGACTGAACGGCAGCTCAAGCTTTTTTGAGCGGCTGTCCGCCATCATAACGCTCGCCATCACCGTCACCTTTGTGCTGTACTGGGCGCTGCTCGCGCCGCTGATGATGGGACCGGGCTTGATTGCCTTCGGCAACCTTCAAGTACACGGCATCACGCCGCTGTTGATGCTGATCGATTATTTTATGTTCACGAAGCCCGGTAAGCTAAAAAAATATGACCCGCTGCTGTTCGCCGCCGTTCCGCTGGCGTATTTCATACAAGCGACGATTATAGGGTTTACCAGCAGCAAGCCTCTTTTCTTCGGCAGCAGATTTCCGTATTTCTTCATCGATTTTGACCAGATAGGCGCGGGCGTGTTCATCTACGTCGGCGTCATCACCGTGGTGTTTCTGGCGGCGGCGTTTTTCGTAGTGAAGTCGGACGAAAGGCGCGGCGGCAAGTGATAGCGCCCGCGAAGCGTTCCCTGTGCCGCAGCACGTAAAGCGCGGTGCACGCCCGCGCCCGCAAAGCGTTCCCCGTGCCGCAGCACGTCAAATATCCCACGCTTCGCACCCCTCATAATCCGAACCGCTCTTTTATCATAAGTGCCGCTGCTTCTGCCGAAATGTCGGTGTTATCAAGCTTAAAATACGGAACGCCGGGGAAATGTTCCTCAAATTCCCCGTCATTGCTTTCGATGCGAGCACCCGCGTCATCCGCAAGCAGCCGGGCGTTCGATTTTTCAATATCACGCTTTGACGCCTTGTGCTTCAGGCGGTTTTCCGTGACATTGCGCCGGAGCCTTACATCCTGAGGCGCCACAAGCTCGCAGGCAAAAATCTCAGCCTCCGCGCTCCGAAACTTTTCAATTACGCTGTTGATGTATTTATATTCTCGCGGCACGTCGAACGCGAACATAAAGGTGAGCACCAAGCCATAAGCCTTGGTTGCCAAAAAATCGTTGAAATAAACCTCGCGCACCCGCTTGACTGTGTCGCCCTTGAAGTATCCGAACAGCTCAATAACAGGCTCTATCGTGAGATGGTTGTGCATAAGCCGCAAATCGGTGATTTTGCACAGCTCCTGTCCAACAGTCATCTTCCCGACTGCCGTATTGCCGAGCAAAAGCAGGAGCTTCATAAGCGCGCCTCCGTTTCTGTCCATTTCTGAATGTAATGGGTGTAATATAGCATATATGTTGAGGCTTGCCAAGCGCGGTGGGCTTGACATCACATCCCTTGTGGATTCCCGATGCCTGGCGCGAGGTGTTTTCTCCGAAAACAAATACTATGAAAGCAATTCTAACAAAATTCTTGACAGCGACGTTATAATGTGTTAGAATGTTAGAAAACAATTAGAAAACAATTAGAAAACAAACTGCGAGGTAGCTTGTATGGCATTCAAAGAGAGTGAAACGGTTGAATTGAAGCAAATAATCGTTGACGAGATAAAAAAAGAAATCGTTGCGTTTGCTAACAGCGGCGGCGGTACGCTTTATGTTGGCGTTGCGGATAACGGCGAGGTTATCGGACTTTCCGACGCCGATGCTGATTTGACGAACATCAACAATATGCTCCGCGATGGTATTAAGCCTGACGTTACGATGTTCACCCAGAGCAGGATAGAGGATATAGACGGGAAGCGCATTGTTGCGGTTTCCGTCCAAAGCGGTACGGATCGCCCTTATTACCTCGCGGGCAAAGGCATCCGCCCGGAGGGGGTATTCGTGCGGCACGGCGCGTCGTCTGTTCCCGCCACCGATACCGCCATCCGCAAAATGATACGCGAAACGGACGGCGAGAGCTATGAGAAATTGCGTTCCATCGAACAGGAATTAGTCTTCTCGTCCGCCAATGCTGAGTTTACCAAACGCGGTGTTGACTCCGGCGCGGCGCAGATGGCAACGCTGGGACTCTTTAACGCCGACAGGATTTACACCAACCTTGCGCTGCTTTTATCGGAGCAATGCGTCCATACAATCAAAACTGCGGTGTTTCAAGACACAACGCAGCAGATTTTTATAGACCGCCGCGAGTTCGGTGGCTCGCTGTTCAAGCAGATTAACGAGGTGTATGACTATCTTGATTTGAATAACAAAACTTCGGCGACGTTTGATAAGCTGCTGCGCGTGGATAAGCGCGACTATCCCGAAACCGCCCTACGCGAGGCTCTTCTTAACGCCGTCGTTCACCGCGAATACGCCACAAGCGGCAGTATCCTTATCAAAATGTTTACCGACAGAGTAGAGTTCATCTCACCCGGCGGTCTTGTGAGCGGGATTGAGATTGATGACATTATGAGTGGCTACTCCGCTTGCCGCAATACACAGCTTGCGGCTGTATTCTATCGATTGCAGCTTATTGAAGCTTACGGCACGGGGATTTTGAAGATTTATGAAAGCTATAAAACCACGCCCCGGCAACCGAAGATTGAGGTTACGCCCAATGTGTTCAAAATGATTCTGCCGAATGTGAATTACGCCGCCGCAGAGCGTCCGCAGACGGCGCAAACGCCGGAACAGCGAATATCTGAATACATGCGTGAAAACGGCTCAATCAGCCGCAAACAGGCACAGGAACTGCTCGGTGTGTCACAAACTACGGCGGGAGTGGTATTGCGGAAGCTTACCGAGAGCGGGGATCTTCGCAGAGATGGCGGTTCGCGCAATTTGCGGTATTTTGCCGCAAGGGGGTGGCGTTGACGATAAGCACGCGACCGCGGCGCAGCTTATAGCGCACGAGGGTTTTCACGCGATTGTCGACCGACATTCGGAGCTGAGAGGGGAGAGCGCGGGGCGTGATGTTATTCGTCGCGCTGTTGAGATTATTCG
>JAIRRO010000068.1 GCA_031255955.1 Oscillospiraceae bacterium | reverse complement strand
GGGTGGTTGTTTGTTCGGTTGCGTGTGTTGTTGAATTCGCTGTGTTTGCAGATGCCTCCATTGTTCTGCTGGTTGTCATTTGTTCCGCGTCCTTTCGTTTTTTGTTTGGGCTTTTTCCTTGCGCCGCGCTTTGACGCTCCTTGTCTTGCGCTTCGCTGCGGCTTAGTATACAGTATTTGCGCCCGGGACGCGATATATTTGCTTGAAATTATTATCGGCGTGGGGTATACTTGCTCTTGCACATATGGCGAAGCCATTAGATAAACGAAAAAGGGACAGATATATGGAAACAAGAAGCATAGCGATTGACGGACCCTCCGGAGCGGGGAAATCCACCCTTGCGAGAATGACGGCGCAGAAGCGCGGAATAATTTATGTCGATACAGGGGCGCTGTACCGTTCGGTGGGACTGTACGCGCTGCGGCGAGGGGTAGGCTCTAAGGACGAGCCGGGCGTCACGGCGCTGCTGCCGGAAATTGAGCTTGAAATGAAATACGGCGACGCGGGGGATTTGCGCGTACTCCTGTGCGGGGAGGATGTGACGGAGGAAATCCGCATACCGGAGGCGTCGATATACGCTTCTGATGTGTCGGCGCTGCCTGCCGTCCGCGCCTTTCTGCTGCAAACGCAGCGCGATATGGCGGTGCGCGGCGATGTGATTATGGACGGACGGGACATCGGAACGGTTGTTCTGCCGAACGCGGGTGTAAAAATATTTTTAACAGCGCAGCCGGAGATACGCGCCCGCCGCCGCTATGACGAGCTTATCGCGGCGGGACGCGCGGTGACATATGATGATGTGCTGCGCGACATTAACTATCGCGACAAGAACGATTCGTCCAGAGCCGCGGCGCCGTTAAAGGCGGCAGAGGACGCCGTTGTGTTCGATACCACAGAGCTTGACCTAAACGAGAGCTTTTTGCGCCTGATAGAGCTTATTGACGAGGGCTTGTCCGCAAAGGGGGAGATCCGCTATAAAGATGACGCCGCAATATAGGCTGTATCGCGTACAGTTTCCTATTCTCAGCTGGATTCTGCTGAGGCTTCTTTTCCGCGTCCGGGTGAAGGGACTTCAGAATATCCCCCAAACGGGGGGGTTCATCGTCGCGGCGGAGCATTCCAGCAATTTTGACCCCTTTTTAATAATGTATGTGTTCGGGCGCGAGCATCATATCCATATGCTGACGAAAATTGAAGCGTTCCGCACCCCGATAATCGGCTCGATTCTGCGCGGGGTGGGGATGATATGCGTGGACAGAAGCATAAACGACCTTGCGGCGATACGAAAATCGCTGGAATATTTGAAAAACGGCGAAAAGCTCGGGATTTTTCCGGAGGGGCGGCGCATACGCGAGGGGGAATCCGCGGAAGCCAAGCTCGGCGCGGTGCGCCTGGCTGACCGCACGAATACGCCGATTTTGCCCGTATATATCCCGAAGAACAAGCGCATTTTCCGGCGGACGCCGATTGTCATCGGTGAGCCGTACTATATAAATACGGAGCGCCGCCGCATGACAGCGGAGGAATACCGTCCGCTTGCCGACGGGCTTATGGAAAAAATCCGTGATTTGGGACGGTGATTTGAGGCTGTGAAAATTATCACGGCGGACTCCGCCGGATTCTGCTTCGGCGTCGAGCGCGCCATACGGCTGTGCCGGCAAACCGCGGAGCGTGAAAACGGCTGCTATACGCTGGGTCCGCTAATCCACAACAGACGCGTGACGGACGAGCTGCGGGAGCGGGGAGTGCGTGAGGCGCGCGATGTGTCGGAGATACCACAGGGCGCCGTTGTCGTCATACGCTCTCACGGCGCGGGGAAGGCTGACTTTGACGCGCTGCGGGCAAAAAACGCGGTGATTATCGACGCCACATGTCCATATGTTTCAAAAATTCACGGCGTCGTCGAGGACGCGGAGCGGGACGGGCGGTTACCTATTATAATAGGAGAGCGCAGCCACGCGGAAATTACGGCAATCGCCGGATGGTGTGCAGAGCGACGTATATTTGAATCGGCGGCGGAGGTTGCCGAGTGGCTGAATCGCGAGCCGGATATGACCGAAAAACCGCTTGCGGTGGTGTTCCAAACGACCTCTCCGAGAGAAATTTTTAATTCTGTGTCCGAAACGATAAAAAAAGAGTGTACAAATGTGAAAATCTTTGATACAATATGTGATGCGACAGACCACCGCCAAAGCGAAACCCGAAAGCTGGCGCGCGAATGTGACGCATTTATCGTCATAGGAGACAAGGCTTCGGCTAACAGCCGCCGTCTCGCGGAGCTTGCGGGCGAGCAATGTCCGCGCGTTTTCTTCATAGAGGACGCGCAGCAGCTTGAGCTGCGATGGTTTGAACCGGGGGATACCATAGGTATCACGGCGGGAGCGTCGACCCCGGCGCGCATAATTAAGGAGGTCACCCAAAAGATGTTTGAAGAAACCGAAGTCAAAACCGGCGAAAATTCCTTCGGAGCGACGGACGGAGAGGGCGCATTGCCCACAGCGTCCGAGGCGCCCGCGACGCCTGAGGCGTCCGCCATGCCGGAGGTGTCCGTGTCCGAGACTGCTATAACGGAGGAAACGCTTCCGGAAAAGACGGTTGCGGAGGAAGCCGCACCCGCCTCCGATGAGGCGGAGGACAGCGCCCCTGCAACGTTTGAGGAGATGCTTGAAAAATCAATCAAAACGCTACATACCGGCGACACGGTTACCGGGATAATTGCGGCTGTTACGCCGACGGAGGTGACAGTCGATCTCGGTATCAAGCAGTCGGGATATATACCCATTTCAGAGCTGACGGACGATCCCACCGTCAACTTCGAGGAAGCCGTAAAAATCGGTGAAAGCGTTGAGGCTGTCGTCGCGCGCGTAAGCGACTTGGACGGCACCGTGCAGCTCTCCCGCAAGCGTCTCGTAACCGTTCGCACGTGGCACGAATTTGAAATCGCCATGAACGAAAAGGCAGTGCTTGAGGGCGTGGTGTCCGACACGAACAACGGCGGTGTGCTTGTGTCCGTGCGGGGCTTTAAGGTGTTTGTTCCGGCGGCGCGCACAGGGCTTCCCGTCGGCGCCGAGATGACGGATCTGCTGAAAAAGAAGGTTCGCCTGATTATTATGGAGGTCAATCGCAGCCGCGGGCGTGTTGTTGGCTCCATAAAAGCCGCTGTGTGGGCGGATCGTCGCCGCAACGCGGATAATCTCTGGAACGAAATTGAAGCGGGCAAGCGCTATGCGGGCATCGTCAGAAGCGTCACATCCTTTGGCGCTTTCGTGGATATCGGCGGCGCGGACGGCTTGCTGCACGTTTCCGAGCTGTCATGGACGCGCATTACAAAGCCGTCTGACGTGGTTGCTGTCGGGGACGAGCTTGAGGTGTATGTCAAATCCGTAGATAAAGAAGCGAAGAAAATTTCGCTGGGCTACAAGGACCGCTCAGAGGATCCGTGGCTTAAATTTATCGAGAGTTATCAGACGGGGGATAACGTCATGGTGAAAATCCGCAAGCTTATGAGCTTCGGTGCGTTCGCCGAGATTGCCCCCGGCGTTGACGGACTTATTCACATCTCTCAAATCACCGACCACAGAATCGACTCCGCCGGAGACGCTCTGAAAGTGGGGGACGAGAAGGAAGTGAAAATAATCGGCATCGACACGGAGCGGAAGCGGGTATCGCTCTCAATCCGCGCGATGATTGAAGCCGGGGAGCTGAGCCTGCAGGCGGAGGACGCGGAGTTTGACGACTACGCCGAACCCGAGCCTGAAACAGCCGAACCCGATGCCACCGTTGAACCGGAAGCCGCCGCCGAACCCGAACCGGAGGCTGCCGCCGAGCCTGAATCTGAAGCCATAACCGAACCCGAAGCCGAGTCCGCGCCGGAGTCCGGTGAAGAAGCGTGACAGTATACAACATTGGAGACTCTGTAGCGCATCCACTGCACGGAGCCGGGGTAATCGACGGTATTGAAGAGCGCAAAATCGATGGTAACATCAAGCGCTATTATATTCTCAAGATGCCCACCGGCGGCATGGTCGTGATGATTCCGATGGATAATTGCGACGCCATAGGGGTGCGCCCGATTGTAGCAGCCGATGCGGCGGAAACGCTCATCAACGCCATTCCGGGGCTTGAAACCGATATGACGTCAAACTGGAACAAACGCTATCGCGAAAATATGCAGAAGATGAAAAGCGGGAATCTTCTTGAGGTAGCACGCGTCGTCAAGGGGCTTACGGCGCGTGATGCGGAGAAAGGGCTTTCGACGGGAGAGCGCAAAATGCTGCAATCGGCAAAGCAGATTCTTGTCTCTGAAATTGCGCTGTCGCAGAAGAAAACCTCTGCCGAGGTGGAGCTTCGCATAGACGCGGCGTTCGCATAGCGAACCCGCGCCGCCGCTGACGGATACGCTTATGTTCAAAAAAAGAGGCTTTGTTTCTGCGGTGATTGTCGCGGCGGGGGCGTCGGAACGCTTCGGCGGTGATAAAATGTTCGCGCGGCTGGGCGGCGAGCCCGTGGTGCTGCGTACCCTCCGCGCGTTTCAGGAATGCCGCGTAATTTCAGAAATTATTCTCGTCACGCGCACAGAGGATATGGAACGCGCGGCGAGCCTTGCGCAGGACGCCGGTATCACAAAGCTTACGCAGGTGACTCGCGGCGGCGAAACGCGCGTCGAGTCCGTACTCTCGGGGCTGTTCGCCGTATCAAAAAAAGCGAATGTTATCGCCGTTCACGACGGCGCGCGCCCGCTTGTGACACAAGATATTATCCGCGACGCCATACGCGGGGCGGAGCGATATAACGCCGCCGCGCCCGCTGTCCCCGTCAAGGGTACGATTAAGCAGGCAAAGGGCGGCGTTGTCGTGTCCACGCCCGACCGCGAGGAACTTTTTGAGGCGCAGACGCCGCAGGTGTTCGCGGCGGAGCTGATACGCGGCGCCATAGAGCTTGCTGTAAAAAAAGGACAAGCTCCGACGGACGACTGCCGCGCCGTCGAAAATATCGGCGTAACGGTGCATTTGACACGCGGCTCGTATGAAAATATAAAAATCACCACGCCGGAGGATATGATTATCGCGCGGGCGATATTAAAAAGCCGCGCGGCGCGTCGACAAAACCCGGAGCCGCGCGAAGAAATCACGGCGGAGTGAGTGTGACGAAGGGAGCGGGCATTTTGTGATAACCGGACTTAGAATCGGGCACGGATACGACGCGCACAGGCTTGTCGCGGGGTGTGATATGATTCTGTGCGGTGTGAAGATACCGTGCGAGTACGGTCCCGACGGTCATTCCGACGCGGACGCCCCGCTTCACGCGCTGACGGACGCCATACTCGGCGCGGCGGTGCTCGGTGACATCGGAGCTCACTTCCCGGACACTGACCCGGCGCTGCGCGGCGCTTCAAGCGCCCGGCTGCTCACGCAGGCTTACGGCAAGGTGAAAAGCGCCGGATATGAGCTGGTTAACGCGGATATTACGATTATTCTGCAAGCTCCGCGAATAGCTCAACACATCAATCAGATGCGGGAGGCGGTAGCCGCGGCGCTCGGCTGCGACGCGGAAAGAATCAACGTCAAGGCGACGACGGAGGAAAAAATGGGCTTCACCGGCAGCGGAGAGGGCATAGCGGCGCACGCCGTTGTCCTGCTTGCCGCGGCGTCATAAATACGATAAATACGAAAACGAGAGGAATGGTTACGGTATGTCAAAAACACTGGTCGGCGCGTGCATATTCGCGCAATCGGGAGGACCCACGGCGGTTATTAACGCAAGCGCCTACGGGGTGATTAAGACGGCGATAGACGCGCCTGAAATTACGCATGTTTACGGCGCCGCCAACGGCATCGTCGGGGTGATAAATGACGTCCTGTATGATATGAATGCGGAGGATGCGTATGAGCTTTCTCTGCTGCCGTATACGCCGTCCTCAGAGCTGGGCTCCTGTCGATATAAGCTAAAGGACCCGCGGGAGGTTGGCGCGGACGGGGACTACGCGAAAATATTAAACATCTTCCGCAAATACGATGTGCGATACTTTTTCTATAACGGCGGCAATGACTCTATGGACACCTGCGCTAAAATCAGCCGATATTTCGCGGAGGTCGGCTACGAATGCCGTGTGCTTGGCATACCCAAGACCATTGACAACGATTTGTGCGGCACAGACCATTCGCCCGGCTACGGCTCAGCTGCGAAATATATTGCCACCTCCGTTGCGGAGATACATAAGGACAACAATGTGTATGACACAGGCTCCGTGGCTATCGTTGAGACGATGGGGCGTCATGCCGGATGGCTGGCAGGCTCGGCGGCGCTGGCGCGGCTCACGGGCGCGGGCGCGGATTTGATTTATCTGCCGGAGATTGCGTTTGACATGGAGAAATTCGTTGACAGCGTAAAATCCGTGTACGATATAAAGAAGAAATGCCTTGTCGTCGTGTCAGAGGGAATCAGCTATGCGGACGGCAGCTTTGTGTCAGAGGCGAAAACCTCTGCGTCTGACGGATTTATGCACGCGCAGCTCGGCGGACTCGCGGCGGTTCTCGCGGATGTCGTGAAGCAGCGGCTCGGCGTCAAGGTGCGCGGGATAGAGCTTAGTCTGCTGCAGCGCTGCGGGGCGCACATCGCATCAAAGCGGGATATTGACGAGGCGCAGGCGGCGGGTGAATTTGCCGTGCGCGCGGCGATAAACGGAGAAAGCGGAAAAATGGTATCGCTCCGCCGCGCGGCAGGGGAGGCATACGAATGTGGATGTGAGCTGCAGCCGATTGAGGCGGCGGCGAACAACGAAAAAAAGGTGCCGCGCGAGTGGATTAACGCCGACGGCAACGATGTGACGCAGGAATTTATCGATTATGCCCTGCCGCTGATTCAAGGCGAAACAGAGCGCCCGACGGAAAACGGACTGCCACGCTTCGCGCGGCTTAAAAAACTGCCGCCAAAGAACACGATGGTGTAGCATAATCATCCGGCGGTTGCCGGACGGACGACTCTGTGGTAGAATATATGCGGACGCGGTGGCTGCCGCGCCAATACGCTGTGAAGGAGTGTGCTTATGAAAATCAAGGTAACAATGGATAGCGCCTGCGATCTGCCCCCCGAGCTTCTGGAGCGGTATAATATCGGGGTTGCGCCGATGACGATTGTCCACGGAAACGAGACATATAAGGACGGCGTAGGCTTTTCGCCGCAGGATTTGTTCCGCATCGTGGAGGGCGGCGGCACGTGTACGACAACGGCGATAAACGCCGCGGAGTATGAGGCGCATTTTGATGAGTATCTGCGCGAATATGACGCCGTAATACATATAAATCTCAGCAGCGAAATATCCGCCTGTTATCAAAACGCCCTGATTGCGGCTGACGGCAAGTCGGCGTACCCGATAGATTCACGCAGTCTGTCCTCCGGCTCGGGGCTGCTTGCCGTTGAGGCGGCGGAGATGGCTGAAAACGGGGAGGATGCCAGAAGCATTGTGCGGCGTCTGCGGGAGCTTGCCGATAAGGTTGAAACCAGCTTCGTCATAGACACACTGAAATATCTGCATCGCGGGGGGCGCTGCTCCGGACTCACGGCGCTCGGAGCCAATATTCTAAAGCTGAAGCCGTGCATAGAAATGCCGAACGGCAAGATGGACGTGGGCAAAAAATATCGCGGGGTCATCGACAACGTGATTTTGCAATACATAAAAGACAAGCTCGCCGGAAGAAACGACATTGTATACAATCGCATTTTTATGACGCACACGGGTGTTTCAGAGCAAACGCTTGAAAATGTGCGCCGGACGATATTGGAATGCGGTCCGTTTGAAAACATCCACAATACCGTAGCGGGGTGTACGATTTCAAACCACAGCGGACCCGGAACGCTCGGCGTGCTGTTTCTCAGACGCTGAGCGGGCAGGCATAATATGGACACGTAATAAGGATACGGAAAAATGAAAAATAAGGGCAAGAACAGCAATTATAAGAACAACGCGGGCGCACCGCCGCCCATGCCGCAGAGAAAAAACGCGCCTTCGCCGGAGGAGCTTCAGGCGAAGATGGACAAATCAAAGAAAAAGCTGATTAAAATAGCCCCGGTGTTTCTGATCGTGCTGACGCTTGTGTTCATAACAATCAAGCGTCCGCCGCGGATGAATGTTGTTCATATGCAGCATTCGTATAAAAGCTTTTACAGCGAGGTAAGCGGGAAATCGACGCTTGTTGTGGACGGACGCGCGGCGATAACGGCACTCATGGGTGAGTTGCGCGGGAAAGCCTCCGTTGACGGCGGCGTGTATGCCGCTATCGAAAACGCGGGCGCGGCGGACGGGGGAGCGCTTTCCATCTATTCTCCCGACGGAAATACGCTGTATCGCTCGGAAAATAGCGCCGTGGATTTTGCCCTCTCGCCTGACGGCACGGCGGCGCTTTACTATTCAAGCACCGGGGACGCGGCGTTTTTGATTGACATCGCGGCGGGGCAGGAGACAGAGGTTCCCGGCTCGCGCGGCGGCAACATCCGCGATTTGCGGATATCGCCGGACGGCAAAACGGCGCTGTGCGGCTCAGACACGGGGCTTTTTGTATGGAACGGCACGGATACAAGGGCTGTTTCCGGCGATTTTTTCCCGATTTCGGTATCAAACAGCGGCGAGCGCGTCTATGCCGTGCGCCGCTCGGATAACGCGCTATGCCGCGCGCCGGGCGACGGCAGCGTTATAGAGCTTCTGCCGGATATTGATATTGCGGCGCCGATGATTATGAGCTTTGACGGCACGCAGCTGCTTGTACATGACAGCGCGGGACAGGCACATATTATTACGGGCGACGGCACGCATAAGGTCGGCGGAGAAGGCGGCGTCACGCTGCCGATTGATATCGGCGAAAACGCGATGCCGGAGCCGTTCGGCTTCACCTATGGCGGGACGCTGTTCACCGCTGTGTACACAACGCACAGCAATGGTGAATATGCCCTGTACGCCACGGGGGATGACGGGGCTTCAAAGCGGTTTATCGCGGATTCAGAATCTGATATTCTGGTGCGCGCGAACGGCAGCTCCGCCTATTTCGTCAAAAACGGCGAGCTGACGCTGTTTCAAAACTCGACCAAAAACGGCTCGAACAACGAGCTGGACAGCAATGTAACGACGCGGCTTGTCATCGACGCAAAAAAAGAGAGCGTGTATTACATCAACGATACGGGAGAGCTTCGCACGTTAAAGGGCAAGGGTAACCCCAAGCTGATTGCGGACGGCGCGGAGGATGTAAAAGCCGCCTTTACCAAGGGCGCGTATTATACGACGAGCGGCGGAGAGCTTTATTATTACGACGGCAAAAACAGCGTTAAAATCGCAAGCGGGGTGACGGCGTTCGACGTGACGCCGTATATGGTGTATTATTTTGACGAGTTTGCCGATGTGTACGCCTCGTCTGACGGCATTGCTTTCACGCGCGTCGCCGAAAATGTGCGCGTTGAGGAATAGGCACGGACAATAAATAAATTTTGGACAAACGCAAAAAAATGCTTGCGCTTGTCCGCGCGGTGTTGTATAATACGCTCATCTTAACAATGAAAGGGGGAATGCGCGTGGAACCGAAGAATTTCTTTCAGGTCATGTCAGAGGAAGCGCCGGACGTTAATGCCGCGTTTTTCGATCTGACAAACAAGCTCCAGTCGAACGGAGGGCTCGACGCGAAAACTTTCAATCTGATCTACATAGGGATACAGGCGTCGCGAGGGGAGGTTGCTTCCGTCGTCGGTCACACGATGATGGCAAAGCAAGCCGGAGCGACGCGAGAGGAGATTCGCGACACGATTCTTCTGACGCTGATGGCTATCGGCATCAACGGTGTGGCGTCCTGCCTTGTCCCGGCTCTTGAGGCTTACGACAGGTAAGGAACTCCATAGACGCGGCTTGAAAGGAAAGACGCAGGGGAAGCAAACGCTCCCCTGCGTTCTTTTTTGACGATATCCACGCAAAAAAGAGGGAAAAGCGGCGGTTTGGCGTATAAATATAATATGGATATTGTCGCGATAAATGCGGAAAACGCAAACGGCGCGCAGCCGACGACTCGCGAACGGCGCGAGGAAATAGAAAAAAGCACGCTCTCACAGCTGGCTGTGTTGGCGTCAGCCTCGCGCGGGCGCGCGGTTACGGAACCGGAATGTGAGCTGCGGACGTGCTTTCAGCGTGACGCGGACAGGCTTACGCACAGCAAATCGTTTCGTCGGTTGATACATAAAACGCAGGTGTTTTTGAATCCGGAGGGGGATCATTATCGCACACGGCTGACACACACGCTAGAGGTATCGCGCATCGCGAGAACGATTTCACGCGCCTTGGGGCTAAACGAGGATTTGACGGAGGCAATAGCCATAGGGCATGACCTCGGTCATACGCCGTTCGGACACGCGGGGGAGCGCGCGCTTAACGAGATTATGAGCGGCGCGGGCGGCTTCCGCCATAACGAGCAAAGCTTGCGCGTGGTGGATAGGTTAGAGAAAAACGGGCGCGGCTTAAACCTTTCCTACGAAACGCGCGACGGGATATTAAAGCACACAGGGCGCGAGATGCCGGAAACCTTAGAGGGACGCGTTGTGCGTTTATCCGACCGCGCGGCGTATTTGAATCACGATTTGGACGACGCGCTGCGGGCGGGTATTTTAACGCCGGACGATGTTCCGCCGGAGATTGTATGCGCGTTCGGGGACAGTGTGACGCAGCGGGTTAATACCATAGTGCGCGACATAATAGAGGAAAGCGCGCGCGCGGGGGATATCGCGATGTCGGCGGAGCTGCGGTTCGCGTTTGAAAGCTTCTACAGCTTTATGTTCGAGCGTTTGTATATGAATGTGCGCGCAAAAAGTGAGGAAACAAAGGTTTTTGGTATCTTAAACGGAATTTTTGGGTATTATGCGGACAACCCGGAAAAGCTGCCGGAGGATTACAAAGCGGTGGCGGAAACGGACGGACTTATGCGGGCGGTGAGCGACTATGTATCGGGTATGACGGATTCATACGCCATATCAGAGCACGAAAGGCTGTTTATCCCCGGCGCGTGGAAGCTGCGATAGACAACATTATGATATATTACGACGAAGGGAGGAAAACAATATGCTTATACCGGACAGCTTTATTGAAGAGCTTTTGTCGCGGACTGACATCACGGACGTCGTGTCCTCATATGTAAAGCTGAAGCGGCGCGGCAATCACGATATCGGACTCTGCCCGTTTCACAGTGAGAAAACGCCTTCTTTCTCCGTAACGCGGGACAAGCAGGTGTATTACTGCTTCGGCTGCGGACGCGGCGGCGGCGTGGTCAATTTTGTGATGGATATTGAAAACCTCTCCTTCCCGGAGGCGGTGGAGCTTTTAGCCCGACGCGCAGGAATGACCGTGCCGGAATCCGACGGACAGGACACCGCCGAAAAACGTCGCCGTATGCTGGAGATAAACCGCGCCGCGGCGAAGTTCTTTCACGACGAGCTGTCCTCAAGACGCGGCGCGTCAGCGATGGAATATATGAAAAAGCGCGGGATTACTCAGCGCTTGGCGCGCACGTTCGGACTCGGCGCCGCCCCGGATTCGTGGGATGCGCTCTGCGTGGCGATGAAATCGCGCGGGTATACAGAGCCTGAGCTTGTGGACTCGGGGCTTGCCCGCCGCGGTAAAAACGGCGGAATCTATGATTATTTCCGCGACAGACTGATGTTCCCGGTTATAGACGTGCGCGGCGGCGTCATAGGCTTTTCGGGGAGAGCGCTGTCGGATAATGAACCGAAATATCTCAACTCGCCGGATACGCAGGTTTTCAGCAAAAGCAGAACCCTTTTCGCCCTGAACCTCGCGAAAAAGACGAAGCGCGGCATGCTGCTGCTTACAGAGGGTAATATCGACGTTGTGGCCTTGCACGGCGCGGGGGTGGACTGCGCCGTAGCCTCCCTCGGAACGTCACTGACGGGGGAGCAGGCGCGGCTGATGACACGATATGCCGATAAAGCCGTAATCTGTTATGACAGTGATGCGGCGGGGGTGAAGGCTACAGAGCGCGCTATCGGAATTTTAGAAAAAACGGGGCTGGATGTTCGCGTCCTGCGGCTTACGGGGGCAAAGGACCCCGACGAATATATTCAAAAATTCGGCGCGGACAGCTTTCTGAATCTGCTTGACCAAAGCGAAAACCACATCGAATACCGTCTGCGCGGAATTTTATCAGAGGTAAATATTGATACCAACGAGGGGCGCGTCAGCTATCTAATGCGAGCGGCGCAAGCCTTGTCTGAGGTACCCTCCGCGCCGGAGCGCGAGGTGTTCGGGCGTTCCGTTGCGGAGCGGGCGGGCGTATCATATGACGCTATCGAAAGCGAGGTGCGCAAGCTGCGCGCGGCGCGGGCGCGAAAGGAAAAAACAGTGCAGCGCCGCGAGGAGGAACGCCCGAAAAAGGCGGTGCAGCCGGAGGATCGCGCGCTGCGGTATGAAAACGAATATTCCGCGGTGGCGGAGGAGGGCGTAATCCGATGCCTGTTTTCAGACCCCGAGACGTTTGCGACGGTGCGCGAAGCCGGACTTGAGTGCGGGGAATTCACATCGCCGTTTCTCGGCAGAATATATCAAAGACTGCTTGAACGGGACGCACAGGGTGAGCGCGCGCCGCCGACGGCGATACTATCAGAGCTGGGCTCCGGCGAGGCGGCGCATCTGACAAAGCTTCTGCGCCAGCCGGAAACAAAGGGCGACGCCACTCGGGCGGTCGGCGACTACATAGAGAGAATACGCGAAGAGAAGCTGAAAAGCGGGGGCGATATCACGGAAACGATTCTCGCTATTCAAAGAATAAAACAGAGAAAGGTTATGGGTTAAGCTGTGGATATAATTGATGAAATGGATATTGGCGAAATATTGGAGCAGGACAATTACGCGAACACCTCCGGTGAGGGGAACGCGGAGCTGCGCCACGCGCTGGCGGACGACCGCATCGGTGCGTTAATTGAGGAGGGCAAAAAACGCGGAAATCTCTCCACTGACGAGCTGTTTGAGGTGCTGGAGGATATGAACCTTGAAACAGAGCAGGTGGATAAGATTTATGACACGCTGGAGGACCTGAACATTGATACGACAGAGCAAAGCTCACAGTATCTGCCGGACGACACGGCAACAACCGGCACAGGCGCGCTGCAGGAGATTGAAACTCTGCCCGAGGACGAAATAATCGAGCCTGACGAGCTGGCGGACGCCTTCAATGTTGACGACCCGGTGCGTATGTATCTCAAGGAAATCGGGAAGGTAAACCTGCTGACGGCGGAAGAGGAAATCGAGCTGGCTCAAAAAATGTCGCAGGGGGACGAGGACGCGCGGCGACGTATGTCAGAGGCGAATTTGCGCCTTGTGGTGTCGATAGCGAAGCGGTATATGGGGCGCGGGATGATGTTTCTTGATCTTATTCAAGAAGGCAATCTCGGGCTTATCAAGGCTGTGGAAAAATTCGATTATACAAAGGGCTACAAATTTTCGACCTACGCCACGTGGTGGATACGCCAAGCCATCACGCGCGCCATTGCCGACCAAGCCAGAACGATACGCATACCTGTGCATATGGTTGAAACGATAAACAAGGTTATGCGGATATCGCGTCAGCTGCTGCAGGAGCTGGGGCATGACCCGACGCCGGAGGAAATCGCGGAGGATATGGGCATACCCGTCGAAAAGGTGCGCGAAATTTTGAAGATAGCGCAGGAGCCTGTATCACTCGAAACACCGATTGGCGAAGAGGAGGACTCCCATCTGGGAGACCTCATCCCGGACGCGGAGGCGTCCGCGCCGGCGGAGGCGGCAAGCTTTATATTGCTAAAGGAGCAATTATCCGCCGTGCTGAAAACCCTGACCCCGCGTGAGGAAAAGGTGCTGCGTCTGCGATTTGGCATAGAGGACGGGCGCTCGCGCACGCTTGAAGAGGTCGGACGCGAATTTAAGGTCACGCGCGAGCGAATCCGGCAAATTGAGGCAAAGGCACTGCGCAAGCTGCGTCATCCCAGCCGCAGCAAGAAGCTGAAGGACTTTTTGGTATAAAGGCATTCAAGTATAAAATAAAAGGCGTTAGCGCCTAATCGGGGATGAATTTATTGAAATCTATAAAGAATTTTCTCGGCAAATATGTGTTGTCGGACGAGCAGCCGATTTCCGTGCGAATACTGAATATGACGTATTTGCTCGGCATTGTGGTGTCGTTCGCGGCGCTTATTATGCAGAGCATAGAAAACCTTTCGTCAATCGCGGTTATCGCTATCGCGGCGCTGCCGTTTGTTGTGGTGTTCCTGCTGTTCATCGTAAACAAGTATAAGCTCTACACATTCGGGAACTGGTTTATAATAACCGTTATATGTATGGTTTTTATGCCGGTGACATTCTTCTCGTCCGGCGGTATTCACAGCGGTATGCCGGCGTTCTTCGTAATGTCCTCAGTCGTCATATTCCTGCTGTCCCGCGGAAAAGGCTTTGTCATAGCGTTGATTTTCCACTATGCCGTTGTGGCGGGGTGCTATTACGCGGCATATAAGGGATTTATACCGGTTGTGGAGCTGGATAAAGACATGATAGCGACAGACTGCTTCTTTGCCATTATGTTCGTCAGTATTTTCATTGGATTCTTCCTGAAAATTCAGGATAGATTCTATACAAAGGAGAAGCAGCGCGCGGACGAGGCTATTCGCAATCTTGAAGCGGCGCGCATGTCCGCAGTGTCCATCTTTGAAGGCAGCCCCTATGTGAATCTGTTGTTTGACAAGCACTATACGCTTATCGATTGCAACGACGCGGCGGCGGACTATCTCGGCGTTGACTCACGCGAGGTGCTGCTTTCGGATTTTTCGCGCCTGTTGAGATACATAGTGCCGGAGGAGGAATACGCAGACGGCTCGCTGTCTGATAGAATTGACGAGGCGCTGGATATCGGTTCGGTCAGCTATGAAACAGAGCTGCTGCTGAGGGACGAAATACGCATCGCAAGCGTTGTGTTTAAGCGCATACCGTATAAAGGCGGCTTCGCCGTGGCGGGATATATCGTGGACATCACGGAGATACGCGCGGCACAGGACGCCGTCACGCGACGCAACAAGCTGCTGTCGGCTGTCAATGAGGTGGCGGCGCTGCTGCTTTCAAGCACGGATTACAGGGAATCTGTATATTCTGATATAGAAGCAGCGCTTGGCACGCTCGCGTTGGCTATCGACGTGGACAGAGCGTTCATCTGGCGCAATACTCTTGAGGACGATGTTCTATTCAGCTCTCAAATTGCCGCGTGGCGGCGCGACGGACAGCCGGTGCCGCCGCTGGACAGTCTGCCGTTTGACAAGGTGCTACACGGCTTTGAGACGGATGAGCGTGGGATTATCAAGGTAATCAACACGCGCGTTCGCGATCTGCCGCCCGGCGCCATTGACCCTCGCGCCACGGCGGGAATGAAATCCTTCCTTATGACGCCGATTATACGCAACGGAGAATTTCGCGGATTTATCACGTTTGAGGACTTCACGAGCGAGCGCGTGTTCTCGCGTGAGGATGAGGATATCATTTCATACGGCGCGATGCTAATCGGTGCGGCGTTCCGCCGGGCAGAGCTGATGGAAAGCATCCTGCAGGCGCGCCGCGAAGCGGAAACCGCCTCCCGCGCCAAGAGTGACTTCTTATCGAATATGAGTCACGAGATGCGCACACCGATGAACGCCATCATCGGTATGACGGCGATAGGCAAGGTGGCGTCCGATACCGAGCGCAAGGATTACGCCTTCGCGAAGATTGAGGACGCATCCACGCATCTGTTGGGCGTTATCAACGATATTCTTGATATGAGCAAGATAGAAGCGAACAAATTTGAGCTTGCGCCCGACGCATTTAATTTCGAGAAAATGCTGCAAAAGGTAGTAAACGTCATCAACTTCCGCGTGGAGGAAAAGCGGCAGAACCTGACCGTACATATCGATAAAAACATCCCGCGCATTATCGTCAGCGACGACCAGAGGCTGGCTCAGGTCATAACAAATCTGCTCTCAAACGCCGTTAAGTTCACTCCGGAGGAGGGGCGCATTACGGTAACAACCCGGCTTGTAGAGGAAATCGAAGGGGAATGCATACTTCAAATCGAGGTTGCGGACACCGGCATCGGAATTTCTCCGGAGCAGCAGGAAAAGCTGTTTGCCTCGTTCCAGCAGGCAGAGAGCAGTACATCACGCAAGTTCGGCGGAACGGGGCTGGGGCTTGCCATATCAAAGAACATCGTGGAAATGATGAACGGGAAGATATGGATAAAATCCGAGCTGGGACAAGGCTCAACCTTCTGCTTTACAATACGCGTCGAGCGCGGCACACAGGAAAAGCAGCAGAGTCTGCTGCGCGCCGGGGTGGATTGGAAGAACCTGCGCCTTTTGGCGGTGGACGACGCGCCGGAAATTCTGGATTATTTCGCCGAGCTTATGCGCGGCTTCGGCGTGGCGTGCGACATTGCCTCCGGCGGCGAAGAAGCCTGCGAGATGATTGAAAAAAAGGGCGGGTACGACATCTATTTCATCGATTGGCGTATGCCCGGCATTGACGGAATCGAGCTGGCGCGGCGCATTAACGCCCGCGGGGGAGATCAATCAGTTGTAATTATGATGTCCTCCGCCGAGTGGAGTACGATAGAGGACGACGCCAAAGCCGCGGGAGTGAAAAAATTCCTTGCCAAGCCGCTGTTCCCGTCTGCCATTGCCGACTGCATAAACGAATGTATGGGCGTCGGCGGGGACAATGAGGAAGCAAGCGGCGACACGGGCGTCAAGGACGATTTCTCCGAGTATAAAATCCTGCTTGCAGAGGACGTTGAAATCAACCGCGAAATTGTACTGACACTGCTTGAGCCCACGGGCATAACGATAGACTGCGCCGAAAACGGCGCCATCGCGCTGGAGAAATACAGCGCCGCGCCGACTGAATACGATATGATATTTATGGATGTGCAGATGCCCGAAATGGACGGCTATGAAGCCACGCGCAGCATACGCGCGCTCGCAACGGAAAGGGCGAAGCAAATACCGATTGTCGCCATGACGGCAAACGTGTTCCGCGAGGACGTGGAGAAATGCCTTGCCGCAGGAATGAACGACCACGTGGGCAAGCCGCTCGATATTGCCGACGTCACTCAGAAGCTGAGAGAGTATTTGCCGAAAAAACATTAGACAACGCACTTAAAATAGTATTGACAATACAATCACAATAGTATATGATATGGTGAAATCGCGGTATGCTTAATAGGAGGGGTTGCCGTGACGCTTGATTTAAGGGACGTTATCGGCGTTCCCGGACATAGCGCGGCGTTTGATTTTTCGCCGGAGCTGTCACAGCTCTTGTCAGAAAGTGTGCGGGATATTCAAGGGACGCCCCGCGCGCGCGGCGTGGTGCGAAACGACGCGGGGATTCTTACGATGCGCGCGGAGGTTGAAATCAGGCTGCTTTGCGTGTGCGCGCGCTGTCTGAAAGAATTCGAGCGCGACATATCGCAGACGATTGCCGTGACGCTGTCTGAAAACGAAGCGACGGAGGACGACCCCGAATATTATCGCATAGAAGGCTTGTCCATCGACCCCGGCGAAATAATCGTGACAGAGCTGATTTTGCGATCCGAGTATCGAGAGCTTTGTCGTGAGGATTGCCGCGGACTCTGCGAGCGGTGCGGCGCCGACCTGAATCTTGGGGAGTGCGACTGCAAACCGGAGACAGACCCAAGGCTTGCCAAACTCGCGCAATTATTAGACAGCGAGTGACGGCGGCAAACGAAACACAACGCAACAAACATAGGAGGTGTTAAAAATATGGCGGTTCCAAAGGGGAAGGTATCGAAGGCGAGGCGTGATAAAAGGCGTAGCTCGCACTGGAAGCTTGCTGTTCCGGGGCTTGTGAAGTGCCCGAAATGCGGAGAGTACAAGCTTCCGCACAGGGCGTGCAAGGCGTGCGGCTCTTACAACGGTCGCGAGGTTTTCAGCGTAAACTGAGTTTATCTCGATTTTACGCGGTCGGGCGGGGGACATCCCCCGCCCATTCGTTATGAATGAATGCGGTGGAAACGGCGGCGCTGTTTCCGGCGCGTTTATTATCGGGAGGTCAGCGTATGCCGGCGGCAGTGAAGGGTATAACGGGAGGCTCACCCGCGTCGCGGACAAAAATCGCGCCGGGCGATGTTTTGCTGTCCGTGAACGGCAAGCCGATAACAGACATTCTGGACTACAAATACCACACATATGACGCCCGCCTGCGCCTTGTGCTGCGCCGCCCGAACGGCTCGTTTCTTCTTGTCTCGCTGAAAAAAAGCGAGGGGGAGGAGGTCGGCATTGAGTTTGAAAGCTATCTCATCGATAATCAGCGCTCCTGCGCGAACAGATGCGTGTTTTGCTTCATAGATCAGCTGCCGCGCGGTATGCGCGAATCGCTGTATTACAAGGACGACGACGCGCGTCTGTCGTTTTTGCAGGGCAATTACGTCACCCTGACGAATATGTCAGAGCGCGAAATACAGCGGATTATTCAGCTGCGCGTGTCGCCGCTGAATGTCTCTGTGCATACGATGAAGCCGGAGCTGCGCGCATATATGTTGGGATCCAGGGCGGGGGCAGACGGCGTTGCGACGATAAAAAGACTTGCAGCGGCGGGGATATCGATGAACTGTCAAATCGTTCTGTGTCCAGGTATTAATGACGGCGCGGAGCTTGCCTACAGCATGGCGGAGCTGAAAAAGCTTTATCCCGCAGTCGCGAGCGTCGCCGTCGTGCCGGTGGGCATAACACGCTGGAGGGACGGCTTACCAAGCCTTACTCCGTTTGACGCGGAGCGGGCGTCCGCCGCCGCGCGTCAGGTTGAGGACATTGCGAAAATATGCCGCGCGGAGTGCGGCAGCGGGATATTCTATGCCGCCGACGAGCTATACATCAAAGCCGGTCTGCCGTTGCCGACGGACGAATATTATGAGGACTATCCGCAGCTTGAAAACGGCGTGGGAATGCTGCGGCTGCTGATGACGGAGTTCGCCGACGCGCTGGAGGCAGCCGACGCCTTGGATGTCAGAAGCACGCCGTTTACAGCCGTCACGGGGCGCGCCGCCGAGAAATACATAGCGGAGCTATATCAGGACGCGCGCAAAAAATTCGGAGCGCTGCGCGGAGAGGTCATCGGCGTGACAAACGAATTTTTCGGCGAGAGCGTGGACGTCGCCGGACTGCTTACAGGCGGCGATATTATAAAAACGCTGCGAAAAACGGGACACGCGCCACGCATATTAATACCGGACAATATGCTGCGTTATGGCGAGGACACGTTTTTGGATGATGTAACGCTGCCGCAGTTGGAAAACGCGCTTGGGGCGTCCGTCCGCGTGGTCGGACGGGACGGCGCGGATCTGCTTTGCGCCATGATGGGGAATTAGAACAGTGGAGAAAAAAGAGGTGAACACACGATGTCAAAGCCGCTTATCGCAATAGTCGGACGCCCGAACGTCGGGAAGTCTATGCTTTTCAACAGAATAGCCGGACGGCGCCTCGCGATTGTTGAGGACACGCCGGGCGTCACGCGTGACCGCATATATGCATCGTCAGACTGGAACGGGCGGGATTTTGACCTTGTGGATACAGGCGGAATTGAGCCGCAGGGCGGCGGTGAAATTTTGATGTTTATGCGCGAGCAGGCGCAGATTGCCATTGATATGTCAGATGTTATCGTGCTTGTGTGCGACGTCACAACGGGCGTTACCGCGTCTGACGACGAGGTGGCGACTATGCTTTTGCGCTCAAAGAAGCCCATCGTGCTTGCCGTGAATAAATGCGACGGCACGGGCGCCGAAAACCCGGATGTTTACGAATTCTATTCCCTTGGACTCGGGGATCCGATTGCTGTTTCAGCCGCTCACGGACACGGCACGGGGGATTTGCTTGACGAATGTGTCAGGCGCTTCCCACCCTCAGGCGACGCCGGTGAGGAGGACGAACGCGTTGCCGTTGCCATCATCGGCAAGCCGAACGCCGGAAAATCCTCTCTGCTGAACAGAATTCTCGGGGAAACGCGCGTAATCGTATCCGAAACGGCAGGCACAACGCGCGACGCCGTGGACGCGCAATTTGAGAACGAGCAGGGCAAATATCTGTTCATCGACACCGCGGGGCTGCGCAGGAAATCGCGCGTGGCGGATAATATAGAGCGATACAGCGTCCTGCGCGCGCAGATGGCAATCGAGCGCAGCGAGGTCTGTCTCATAATGATCGACGCCGCCGAGGGCGTGACAGAGCAGGACACGAAGGTCGCCGGTATGGCGCACGAAGCCGGGCGCGCGTCCATCATTGTCATAAATAAATGGGACATCATCGACAAGGACGAGCGGACAATGGCGCGTATGCACGAGGCTGTCCGCCGCGATTTGAGCTTTATGGCGTATGCCCCGATTGCGTTCATATCCGCGAAAACAGGGCAGCGCGTGGATAGGCTGTTCGAGCTTATCAATTATGTGGACAACCAATCCGCCATGCGGATTACAACGGGCGCACTCAACGGAGTGCTTGCCGACGCGCAGGCGCGGCAGCAGCCCCCGACGGACAAGGGCAGACGCCTGAAAATTTACTATATGACGCAGACAGGCATCCGTCCGCCGACATTCGTTTGCTTTTGCAACGACGCGGAGCTGTTCCATTTTTCATATCAGCGCTATATAGAGAACCAAATACGCTCTGTTTACGGGCTGGAGGGTACGCCGATGCGTATGATAATCCGTCAAAAAGGAGACGAGGACAGATAATATGCTCATCACATTTGCGCATTTAATCGCCGCGCTGCAGGCGTATATTATCGGGGGCGTCAACGGCGCCATCATAACGTCCAAATACCTCTACCGCCGCGATATACGCGAGCACGGCAGCGGAAACCCCGGACTTACGAATTTTTATCGCGTATTCGGCAAGCGCGGGGTGCTGCTGATGATGGTTATCGACGTTGCCAAGACGCTTGCACCCGTGTTAATCGGCGGCTGGCTGTTTTCGATTCCCGCGCTCACGGGCACCGCGCTGTCGTACACCGCCATCTTCGGACGGATTTATTCCGGATTTTTCGTGATGCTGGGGCATTGCTTCCCCGTCCTTTATAAATTCCGCGGGGGCAAGGCTGTTCTTGCGGCGGGTGTGCTGCTGTTCAGCATCGATTGGCGCGTATCCATTATAGGATGGGGGATGTTTCTGCTGGTGCTGCTTACCACAAGATACGTTTCCCTTGCCGCGATAATCGGTGTGTGGGGCTACCCCATAGCGCTTGCCATTTTCAAAATCGGCGGCGCGCCGGAGCTTGCGCTGGCGTCAATGTCCGCTCTGCTGCTTGTCATCCGGCACAGCGGGAATATACAAAGGTTGATAAAAAGATCAGAGCCGAAATTCAGCATCAAAAAAAAGGGGGAGTAACGCCTTGAACATATCGGTATACGGCGCCGGAGCATGGGGCATAGCCCTTTCCCTCCTGCTAAACGAAAACGGACACACAGTAACGCTGCGCTCCTCCTCACCCGCCCTTGCAAGCGAGCTTAATAAAACACGGGTAAATCCGAGATTGGGTGGCGTTACGATACCGGCAGACATACATATATCAGGAGATATTGCAGAAAAGACAAACGCGCAGCTTGCCGTTATAGCAACAGCTTCAACAGCCCTTAAAGAAACAGCGGAGCAAATGCAAAAGGTCCTGCCCTCTGACTGCATAATCGTCTGTGGGACAAAGGGCATAGAGCCTGACGGATATATGCTCTTTTCAGAGCTGCTTCGTAATATCTTCGGTGATAAACGAGGTATATCTGTTTTATCCGGACCCGCTCACGCCGAAGAAGTCGCCCGAGGACTGCCGACAGCCTGCGTCGCGGCTTCCCGCGATAAGGACATTGCCGAAACAGTACAGGATATCTTTATGAACGATTATTATCGCGTATATACCTCTGATGATATTATCGGCGTAGAGCTTGGAGGCGCGTTAAAGAACGTCATTGCCCTATGTGCCGGTATATGCGACGGACTCGGCTTCGGAGATAACACGACAGCTATGCTTGCCACACGCGGACTGGCAGAGATAGCGCATCTTGTAATAGCCCTTGGAGGCAGACGAGAGACAGTAGCGGGACTTGCAGGATTGGGCGATTTAATCGTAACGTGTACATCAAAGCATTCCCGCAATCGAAGAGCCGGCGCGTTTATAGGGCAAGGACTGTCAGCCGGGGACGCTATGAAGGAAGTAGGAGCGGCAGTCGAGGGATATTACGCGGCAAAGGCAGCGCGGATATTATCAGAGCGCGCGGGGATAAATATGCCGATATGCTCAGAGGCTTACAGCGTCCTGTACGACGGCAAAAATCCGCGCGCTGCCATACGCGAGCTTATGACGCGCACAAGGCGCAGCGAGACGGAAGCGAGCTTTATGACATAAGGGTAAATTTGAAAACGTGTAATTGGCACTCACAAGCGCGGGGTGGGGTGCATAAACTGTACCGTAATCATCCTTAAAGGGGGAGCAAGCCAATTATGACTGAGAAGATAGTTCCCGGTGCGACGCCGGACAACGCAGCCGTGAAAGAAGCGGTTAGCGTACATACGACAAAAATTTTCGATGCCTGTAGAGACAAGGACTGCATCGACGACCTCCGGCTGTACCTGACAGCCGCTTCGCAGAGCGCGGTGGAGAGCGCCGTATCCGTCCGCGCACGCGGGGCGCAGCTGCTGTTCGCCGACATTGATGTGGAAGAGGTCACGTTCAACAGAGGCTACTATTCCGTGGATATACGGTATTTCTACAGGGTTCAGGGAGAGGCATTCACGCTGCTGAATAAGCCCGTTGAAATCGCGGGGCTGGCGGTGTTCGATAAGCGCGTGATTCTGTTTGGCAGCGAAAGCTCCGCGAAGATTTTCACCTCGCGCGATTCGATGACCGCCCCCGCGGCTGACACTCAGGAGGCAGCCAATTTACCGACAGCGGTCATTGAGGCTGTTGACCCGATTGTTCTCGCAATGCGGCTCGTTGATGTGCCCGACAAGAGCAATGAATTCACCGTTTCCGAGATACCGTCGCAGATTGCGGAGAATTTCGGCGATGAGCTTGTGTTTGACAACACCAGCCGCCGCGTGTATGTCACGCTCGGGCAGTTCTCCATCATCAGGATGGAGCGCGATACACAGCTGCTCATTCCGAGTTATGATTATTTCGTGCCGGATAAAGAGTGTCTCGGCGCCGGTGACGACGACGCGTGCAGCCTCTTCTCCAGAATTCATTTCCCGATTGATGAATTCTTCCCGCCGGATACGCTGGAGGCGCCGGAGGGATACAGAGAGGCGCGCGGCAAATACAATTAAAAATCCCGGGAAGACATACAAGCAAAGCGCGGCGGAGGATCAAACCTCGCCGCGCTTTTGTATGTTTCGATTGTATTTTCGGCGGAGCCTTACAATCCGCTGATGATTTCTGATATAAGACCGCGGAAGCGCGGCGCGGCTTCGTCGGCTGCCGTCTGTACTTCTTCGTGGGTCAGCGGGGCTTTGGACATTCCGGCGGCGAGATTTGAGACGCAGGAAATGCCGCATATCTCCATCCCCGCGTGACGCGCCGCGACAGCCTCGCACGCTGTGGACATCCCCACAACGTCCGCGCCGAGAGAGCGGAATGCGCGAATCTCCGCCGGGGTTTCAAAATTCGGTCCCGAGACTTGAAGATACACACCCTCGTGCAAGGGGATGCTCAGAGTACTCGCCGCGGCGGCGGCTTTTTTACGCAGCGGGCTTGAATACACCTCGCTCATATCGGGGAAGCGCGTACCCAGCTCGTCGATGTTTTCGCCGATGAGCGGGGAGGGGACTCCGTACAAAATATGGTCGCGCAGCAGCATAAAATCCCCCGCGCGGTAATCGGCGTTTATCGCGCCGACGGCGTTTGTGAGAATAAGGGTCCCCGCGCCAAGCAGACGCATCACGCGAATCGGCAGGACGACATCGTTGACGGAATAACCCTCATAATAATGGACACGCCCCTGCATCACAACAATCGGCACGCCGCGCTCATACCCGAACACAAACCGCCCGCGATGCCCCTCAACGGTGCTTTTCGGAAATCCGGGCAGTTCTCCGTAATCGATTGTCGCCAGAATCTCCATTTTATCCGCGAACGCCCCAAGCCCCGAGCCAAGCACAAGCGCGGCGCGCGGCACGAACCCACCGGCGCGCTCCCGCACGGCGTCCGCCGAAGCCCGCAGCCTTGAATATGCGGCAGACATAGCAATCACCCCTTTGTGTACGGCAGTATACAGGAAGAGCGCGCGCGACGCAAGCGGGGGGAGTACGACGACCCGCGAAATCTCATCGGTGCCGCGGCATAAAGCGGCATAAAGCGGAAGGTATAAGGAATCAACCTACATACCCCTCCATCGCTCAAAGAGCGTGGCAAGCCCCTCCTCCAATGAGCCTTGCGTAAAGCTGACGTCGAGCACATCGTCAAGCTCCGCGATTTCTCTAAGCGCGGATTTCGTGTCGTCATACGCTATCTCGCGGCGCGAACCGTTACCGAAGCTGACGACGACCTTTCTCGCCAATCCGAGTTCGCCGCGCAAAGCGGTAAAGTTGCCGTCGAACGCGATTTTACCGTGAGAAATCAGCAGTATGCGCCGCGCCATTTCTTCTAAATCGTCCATGTCGTGGCTCGTGACGATAATCGTCGTACCGTCGCGCTCGTTCAGTATTTTCAGGAAGTCAATCATCTGGCGTTTGGCAAGCACGTCAAGTCCGAGCGTCGGCTCGTCAAGCAGGATTAACTCCGGACGGTGCAGTAACATCATTCCTAGATCCGCCCGCATACGC
>JAIRRO010000047.1 GCA_031255955.1 Oscillospiraceae bacterium | reverse complement strand
AGCGCGGAAATACTTGCGGAATATGAAGATGTCCTGTACAGACCTCGGCTGAATCTTCCCGCCGCTGATGTGGGCATTGTGCTTAACATCATTCTTCAATATGGAAAAATGATGCAACCCACAGTGAGCGTTAATGCTATGCCTGATGAGGATGACCGCGTTTTTTTCGACACAGCCAAATGCGCGGAGGCGTATCTTGTGACGGGGAATATCAAGCATTTCCCCAACGAACCGTTTGTCATCACCCCTGCCGAATTTTTGAATGCCGAGCATATATATTAGCGTGAAATGCTTTGATGCATCCGCCGCACACGCATATTAGGACGCGCAATGCGCGCCCCCACACTCACTCCCCGCGTTCATCTCCCCAGAAGAACAGCGCAACGGTGCCGGGTCCGGTGTGAGATCCAATTACGGTGCCGATATCAAATATTTGCACGCCGCCGTTCAGGTTCGGGAATTGTTTTTCCAGCGAGTCCGCCAGCGCGCGCGCGTCCTCATAGCAGTTTGAGTTTGAAATAAAGCACTTGCCGTCATAATTTGTGCCGCCTTGGGCGTGCTTTTTCATCAGCGCGACGGTGTCCGCGATGACGTTCTTCTTACCGCGCGCCTTGCTGCGCGGGATTAAATGCCCGGTGCTGTTTACGTTCAGTATCGGGCAGATATTCAAAAATGCCCCTAATATGGCAGCCGCCGAGGATACCCGCCCGCCGCGCTTCAGATGCGTCAGGTCTGATGTAAAGAACCAGTGGTGCATTTTCAGCTTGTTTTCCTCAACCCAGTTGTTAATTTCGTCGATGGGTTTTCCCGCGTCGCGCATATCCAGCACCTTGTCCAGCAGCAGCCCATATCCGGAGCTTGCCGCCAGAGAATCGATGACGTAAATTTTGCGCTCCGGATACCGTGTCCGCAGCTCCTGTTCCGCCATCTTGCCGGAGTTGTATGACCCCGATATGCCGCCGGACAGCGCAAGGTGCAGCACGTCTGTGCCTTCCTTTAGAAACGGCTCAAACAGCGCGATGTATTCCGAGATATTAAGCTGCGAGGTCACGGGCATCGCCCCGGCTGATATCGCGGCGTAAAAATCCTTGAACGGCATCGTCTCCCCAAGGTCGTCGATATATTCCTTTCCGTTCATCGTGAACTTGAAATATCCAAGCGGTACGTTCCTCTTCTCAAAATACTCCCTCGGCAAATCAGCCGTGGAGCAGCAGGTGATGACATAATCAGGCATTAGCTTCGCCCTCCGGTAAAAAAAGTTGCTGTGATTCTATCCGAGCCGTCCGAAAAACACAACCTACAAAGGATAGAACGGCACTCTATTCCCCGCGACGCTCCCGGTAGAGCCGTTTTTTAATTTCTACTCTCAGTAGAGTTGACAATTGTGCTTGCGTCGCTTATAATATTTTTGATATCAAATCCGTCAGGCGAGGTAAAGTAATGAAATCAACCGCTCCAGAGACGTTGCTCCAGCAACGCATAGCTGCCAACATCGCGTACTACCGCAAGCTTTCCGGTATGACGCAGACGGAGCTTGCCGAGCGCGTGAACTATTCGGATAAATCAATTTCAAAGTGGGAGCGCGCCGCCGGTGCGCCCGATATCTATGTGCTTTGTCTTCTGGCGGAGCTTTTCGGTGTGACGCTGAATGACCTTGTCAGCGAAAACGCCCCCATCCCGGAGCCTGACCCCGGTCTTGTCGAAAAACGCCGCGTTGTTCTATGCTCACAGATAGTGGCGCTCGTGTGGTTCGCGGCGACGACGATTTTCGCCGCGCTGACGATTTTCGCCCCCGATGTTCAGTATGTGTGGCTCTCCTTCGTCTTTGCGGTTCCGGCAAGCGCCGCCGTGTGCGTCGTGCTGTCCGCGTTGTGGTGGGGGCAGCTTGTGCGCTTCATATCCGTCTCGGCGTTAGCGTGGACGGTCGCCGCTTGCGTATATCTTTTAATTCAGATGATGCAATTTCAATTCGCCTTTTTGATGTTTACCGTCTGTGCCGTGGTGCAGGTCATTGTGCTGCTGTGGTATGTCTACGGCAGACTTCAGCACCCGCGCGCGCATAAATAACGGAAAATACGAAAGAAAATTTTTTACCAAAAATTTTTGCGTTTACCTATTGCCTTTCTGTTCGGTTTGCTGTAAAATTGCCTCAAGCGAAAACCACTAATTATTAAAGGAGGCACTACCCAATGGAAAACCTGAAAGGCAAAACCGCATTTATCACCGGCGGAGCCAGCGGCATCGGACTCGGCATCGCCAAGGCGTGCGCGAAGGAGGGCATGAATATCGTCATCGCCGACCTTCGTCAAAACGCCATCGACGAGGCGCTTCCCCAAATTGACGCGCCCAAGCTCGGCATCAAGCTCGACACCTCCAACCGCGAAAACTACAAGAAGGCGGCTGACGAAGCCGTCGCCAAGTTCGGCAAGATTCACGTGCTTGTGAACAACGCGGGAATCGCCTGCGCCGCCGGTCCGCTGTGGGCTGTATCCCCGGACGACACAGATTTCGGTCTGCGTGTAAACATCGTCGGAATCCTCAACGGGATTCAAGAGATCGTGCCGCGCATGCTTGCGCACGGCGAGGGCGGCTACATTGTATCCACCGCGTCAAAGGCGGGTCTTATCCCCGTTCCGGGCTGCGGGATGTACAACCTCACAAAGCAGGCTGTTGTCGCCATCACGGAAACGCTTATGTCCGACCTGCCGGAGGGTTACGGCGCCGGTGTGCTGTGCCCCGGACCCTTCACAACGAACCTCGGACGCTCCGACGCCGAAATCGACGCCGAGCTGCGCGGCAAGACAGCGCCCGCCTTCACACCGCCTCCCCCGCCGGAGCCCGGCAAGGACGCTCCTCCCCCGCCGCCGCCCCCCGCGATGGATGTGGACATCACCCGCATTATGCGCAACCCCGACGAAGCCGGAGAGCGCGTCGTTCGCGGCATAAAGCGCGGCGACCTCTACATACTCACGCACGCGGAATTTAAGCCCGGCTTTGAGCAGCGCGCAAACGCCATCCTCCGCGCCTTCCCCGCCGACGAGCCATATGACGGCTTCGTCAAGATGTTCGGGATGCTCGTCAACAACCCGATATTCGACCAGCAGACGCAGGTTCCGGCTTACTACAAATAACAAAAGCAGCGCGAATATTTATGGGGACGCCGTCATCGGCGTCCCCTGCTTGGAGGGTATAAACTTGGACCTACGAACACTACTTCTATCCGGCTTCCCGTATGCCCCGCCGCGCAGCTATGAGCTGCCCGCGGTGGTGCGTTTCGCCTTTGACGGCGGCATAAAGGACGAAATTGTCTTCCCCATTAACACCAATGAATCCTTTTATTCGGCGAAAATCGCGGACACAGTGTATTTCGTCTCGCGCGCGGCTGAAAACGGTAAGCGCTTCGACTATGCCATCGACACCTCAACAGGTCTTGTCACGCGCATATCAGGCGACGCCGCCGACTCTGAATTCAATTTCGGCGTCATAGAGGGCAGCGCAACGTCAGAGCGTCACGCATCGTCAAACGACCTTGACGGCAACAAGGTAAAATGGACCTTCGGTCCCGGCGAGCAAAACAGCCTTACCGCGGAATACTCCGGCGGCAGCGGCACGCTCACCTATCACGACGGCACATCAAAAACCCCGCAAGCCTTCGCCGTCGCCCGCATCGCGCAGGGCGTTTACTTCTATTATGAAGCGTTCGGCGAACACCGCGTCACTATGCTGTGCGATTTCGGAAAGGACCTCGCCGTCGGCTCTGTTTTGGGCGCGGGCGGCGTCGCCTTCCTCGGCGGCTGGGGCAAAATACTGTAACAGCAACCCAAAATTCCAACACAATATTAAGGAGGAAATTCAATGGATCTTCGCGAATTTTCAAAATTCGGAGGCGGCGCGTTTCAGTATGTCCCGCCCAAATGCTTCGAACTGAAGGGTCAGCGCTTCGAGCTGTTGATGGACGACGGATATGACCTTGTTCTCAACTTCACGGACGACACCACAGTCGAATGGAATTACATCAACAAGGAACCCAGCACACCGCAAAAGGACGAATACGAATGCCGCAAGGGCGACGACACAACTTATCTTGTTTCCTGGTGCCTCGCCGGAAAAGAGTTTATGAAGCGCGAAAACTACACGTTTGTAATCGACCTTGAACAGCACCTCGTCACCCACCTCATCTGCAAGGTCGGCACAAATCCGCGCTGGCCATACCTCGTCTCATCGGAATTCGTGTTCGGTGCGATAAAGCAAAACGGCGTGGAATACAAGCACTATCCGCGTCACGGCTTCTCCTCTGACCCCGTCGGCAACATCATTCAGTGGCAGTATGCACCCGAAATGGCAACCGTACATCTGTACTATGACCGCGACTGGTATCGCATCACATATCCGCGCGACAATATCCAGTCTCAGGACGCCGCCGCCGTCAATGAGCAGATGAATCAGATGGTAAACGCCCTGCCCGGCTCCGACGAACCGGCATATTACGTGAAAATCAAAGAGGGTATGTACCTTGTATCCTGCACAGAGCAGAATATGGAGAAGCTGCTCGGCGCCTCCGTCGGCTTCCGCAGCGATACGCTCTGCTTCCTCGATAACTACAACCATATGTATGACGTCGGACGCGGCTTCGGCACGATGACCGCCCCCGACGGCACAGACTCCAACGTCTTTGTTATGATCGGCGCCTACGGCAAGATAATCGACCCTGAAAAGGACGAATTCTTCAAGAAAATGCTCACAGATAAGAACCCGTACCTCGTGTGAGGGGTGCGTGCGTAGGTAACGTGGATTGAAACTTGAACGCATCATGGACATCGGTTGCGGAAACGAACTGCCGCCTGCACCGGCGGCGTAACAACCGAATTTGGATAAATTGAATGAACAAAGCAACGCCTCCGCTACGGTGCGGAGGCGTTGCTTTTTGTGTTTGAGATTAACCGAAATCCTCTGGTGCCGGTGGCCGGACTCGAACCGGCACGCCCGATGGGCAAAGCATTTTGAGTGCTTCACGTCTACCATTCCATCACACCGGCGTGTTTGCGTCAATAACGACAATCGGAAAACAGCCTCGTCATTTCCGCTGCGTTCATTATAATTCATCGTCCGCGAAAACGCAAGCAAAATTTGAAAAATCCGCGCGTGCGCTTTCCCGCAGGCGGGCTTTAAGATTTTTTTGACATCTTACAGCAGCCGCTGTATAATTAGGCGCACAGAGAGGTTATTTCGGGAAGGGTTGGTTTATCTGTGAAAGAAATATCGCGCGCGGCTCTCGGCGTAAAGCCGTCCTCGACGTTTGCCGTCGATTCGCTTGCCAAACGAATGAGAGCCGACGGCATTGACGTTATCGGCTTTGGTATGGGCGAGCCGGACTTTGAAACGCCGCAGAACATTAAACAGGCGGCGATTCGCGCCATTGAGGGTGGAAAGACTCGCTACACGCCGTCATCCGGTATGGACGGACTTAAAAAAGCCGTGGCGGAGAGAATATTCGCCGATTGCGGCGTGGAATATGAGCCATCTCAAATTGTCGCGGCGTCCGGGGCGAAGCACTCGATTTTCGCGGCGGTGTCGGCGCTTATCAATCCCGGGGACGAGGTGATTATTCCCTCCCCGTATTGGGTCACGTACCCTGAAATCGTAAAAATGGCGGGCGGCGCTCCCGTCATCGCGCGCACAGAGGAATCCGAAGGCTTTAAGCTGACGCCGGAGCGCCTTACTGCGGTGCTCACTCCCAAAGCAAAACTGCTGATACTCAACAATCCGTCAAACCCCACCGGTATGCTCTATAACCGCGACGAGTTGACGCGACTCGCGGAGGTCTGCGTAAAGCACGATTTATACATCTTAGCGGACGAAATTTATTCCAAAATCGTCTATGACGGGCGCGAATTCGTATCCATCGTATCGCTCGGGGAGGAAATCCGGGCGCGGACGATACTGATTAACGGCGTGTCGAAGGCATACGCGATGACTGGGTGGCGCGTGGGCTATTCCGCGTCATCCAATGAGCTTGCCCGCGTAATGAGCAATTTTCTCAGTCACTCCACCTCCGCGCCGTCCACCATTTCGCAATTCGCCGCCGTGGAGGCGCTGACAGGCTCTCAGGAATCCGTTGAGCTTATGCGCCGCGCGTTTGAGGAACGGCGAAATTACGCCGTCGAGCGGGTGAATTCGATACCTGGAATCAGCTGCATCAAGCCGGACGGCGCGTTTTATATAATGATGAATTTGAAGGAACAGTTTGGCAAAACGATAGGCGGGCGCGTGATAAACAGCGGCGATGACTTCGCGCTTTCGCTGCTGGAGCGCGGTCGCGTTGCCGTCGTCTCCTGCTCCGGCTTCGGCGATCCGGGCTTTGTGCGTATGAGCTACGCCGCCGCTATGGACGATATAAAGGAAGGGCTGCGCCGCGTTGAGGAATTTCTGGAGGTTGGTTAAATGAGTACGGACACATACATTTCCCCGCTGTCGTCGCGGTATGCTTCAAAGGAAATGCGGTATCTGTTTTCCGCGGATAAAAAATTCTCCACGTGGCGGCGGCTTTGGATAGCGCTTGCCCGCGCGGAAAAAACGCTGGGTCTGGACATCACAGACGCGCAAATTGCCGAGATGGAGGCGCACATTCACGACATCGACTACGATTACGCCGCGCAGGCGGAAAAGCGACTGCGGCACGATGTTATGGCGCACATTCACACGTTCGGCAAGGCCGCCCCCTCGGCAATGCCGATAATCCACCTAGGCGCGACGAGCTGCTATGTCGGCGACAACACGGATATTATCATCATGCGCGAGGCGCTTACGCTGGTTCGGGATAAGCTGCTGCGCGCCGTTGCGGCGCTGGCGGCGTTCGCGGAGAAATACAAGGCTCTGCCGACGCTGGGCTTCACGCATTTTCAACCGGCGCAGCTTGTGACGGTCGGTAAGCGGGCGTGCTTGTGGATTAACGACCTGATGCTTGACCTTGCGGAGCTTACGCACAGAATCGATTCCCTTAAACTGCTCGGCTCCAAGGGCACGACGGGCACTCAGGCAAGCTTTATGGAGCTTTTCGGCGGGGATCACGAAAAAGTGAAGCGGCTCGAGGAGCTTATCGCCGCCGAAATGGGGTTCCCAGCCACAGCGCCCGTATCCGGGCAGACATATTCGCGCAAGGAGGATTACTTCGTCCTCTCAACGCTATCCGGTGTGGCGCAGTCGGCGCAAAAATTCGCCACCGATATGCGGCTGCTTTCGCATCTCAAGGAGTGCGAAGAGCCGTTTGAAGCGGATCAAATAGGCTCGTCCGCTATGCCGTACAAGCGCAATCCGATGCGGTGCGAGCGCATATGCTCGCTTGCGCGGTACGTCATTTCGGACGCCGCAAACGCCGCACAGACCGCTGCCGCCCAATGGTTTGAGCGCACCCTGGACGACTCCGCGAACAAGCGCATATCTGTGCCGGAGGCGTTTTTGGCTGTGGACGCGATACTGAATATTTATATTAACGTCGCGTCCGGCATTATGGTTTATCCGCAGGTGATAGCCCGACGGATAGAGGGCGAGCTGCCATTTATGGCGTCGGAGAACATTATGATGAAAGCCGTGAAACTCGGCGGGGACAGGCAGGCGTTGCATGAGGCGATTCGCGTTCATTCCATAGCCGCCGGAGCGGTGGTGAAAGAACGCGGCGAGGCGAACGATTTACTTTCCCGCATAGCCGCCGACCCGCTTTTTAACACGACGGAGGACGAGCTGCGCCGGGAGCTTGACCCCGCGAAATTCACCGGGCGCGCCCCCGAGCAGGTGAGCGAATATCTGCGCGATGTTGTCCGCCCCGCACTTGCGGAGTATGGCGTCGCGGACGCCGGGGAAGCCCCCGAGCTTGAGGTATGAGGCGTTTCACCCGAACGTAAACCCCATATACGCCGCCGCGTCGATATTCGCCATGCCGAAGCGGGCGGATTGCGGCGGCGCGACGGAGAAATCCGGTTCGCGTACAAGATATTGCTTTGCCGGGAACATCGCGGCAAGCGCGGCGAGAGCGCCCTCCCCCGCTCCGATAAGCTCCGCGATACGAATACCGCCGCTGTGCGTTATCTCCACGGCGGCGCAGCTATCACCGACAAAAAAGAGTCCCCCGCCGGGATTAATCCGTTCTTGAAACGCCAGCGCGCGCTTGTCAAACGCGACGTGCGCCACGCCGCCGAGTAAGCTCTCTCGGCGTTTTTTATATGCCTCCGGCGACACGCGCTCCGGAACAGGCTGCGTTATAATACTCGCCGCTTTTTCAATTTCGTTCGCGGAGACGCGGCGCTCACGGCAATAAAACGCCTCATAAAATCCGTTTTTTCCGTAGAAATCAAATAGCGTGGGCGTTGCGGGACGAAGCGCTATAACCTCAAAGCCGTGCTTTTTCCCGACCGTTAACAGCTCCCGCGTGACAAGAGAGGCGCAGCCGAGTCCGCGAAGCTCCGGGTCAGCACCGACGGCATACATCATCGCGCAGGGGCGCGGCGGCGCTTCGGGCGCAACGAATTCCCCAACGGGCAGCAGCAGTCCAAACGCCGCAAGCCTGTTTTCAAGCTGCGCCAGCACGCAAAGCCGCACATCGACATACACCTCAAAAAACGCGGCAATTACGTCGTCCGTGTCGTTAAAAACACGCTGCCACAGCTGCTTTATATATGGCGCGTCTCGAATACGCGCCTCTCGAATCAATATGTCCTCTCGCATACCGCGCGTATCTCCCGTTGAATCGTTTTCAAATCGACGAATGTCTCCGGACGCCGATTCGGGTCGCGCAGAAGCGCGGCGGGGTGGAACAGCGCCATAAATTTTACACCGTCCTTCTCGTGCCATTTCCCGTGATCGCGCGTTATTTTGAATTCGCTCTCCGAGGTAATGCCGGGTATCATCGCGCCCGCCGATATGCGTCCGAGGCAGATGACAATTTTCGGGCGAATCAGCTTGAACTGCTCGCGCAGCCAGTCGATGCAGGCGTCGCGCTCTGTGTTCAGCGGGTCGCGGTTGTTCGGCGGACGGCACTTTACAATGTTCGCGATATAGACGTTATTTTCACGCGACAAGCCGATAATCTCCAGCATGTCATCAAGCAGCTTCCCGGCGCGTCCGACGAAGGGCTCCCCTGTTTCGTCCTCATTCTCTCCCGGACCCTCTCCGACAAGCATAACCTCCGCTTCGCGGTTCCCCACTCCGAACACAAGCTTTCTGCGGTGTTCATACAGCGCGCACTTCTTACAGGATTGAC
>JAIRRO010000162.1 GCA_031255955.1 Oscillospiraceae bacterium | reverse complement strand
CGAGCGCGCCGTTTTCACGCACGGACGACACGGCGCCGGGGCGGGCAGTCACGCTGATGACTCTGGAGGCGTCCGCGGCGGCAAGCGAGCCGCGCAGCACGGAATTGACCACGCGCGAGCCGAGGCTGCTTTCAACGACGATGGGCGTGACAGCCGTATCAAGCGCATAGCGCGCGGAATAAGCGTCGCGGACAAGTGAGAGCCGACGCTTGGCTCGCGCCACGCACTGCGCCGCCACGCGCAGCTCCGCCGATATGCGGCGGGCGTCGGCTGTCGCCGTGCCGCCCGCGTCAAGGTGGGCGTAGGTGAGCAGCGGGATAAGCTCAAATTCGCTGTCGGAATCGGCGTTTTCAAGCTCAAGTATCTGCGAAAACTCCGTTTCAAACGAGGCGGGGACGATATCAGAGCCGTCCGGCGGGGAATACAGCAGCGATACATTCGCCGCGCCCTTGAAAATCAGCTTGCTGCCGACAACGCGTGTGTCCTCCGCCGTAAGCGTGACGGCGGATTTAAGCAGTTCGCCGACAGGGGGCAGCGCCGCCGGGATTTGATATTCGTCGCTGACAGTGAAGATTTTTTCGAGTATGTCCACGGGGATACTCAGTTCCTCCTCTCCGCGCAGCAGTTCCACAAGCGTTTCGTCGTCCGCGGTGACGCCGGAGGGAATTTCAAGCTCGGCGTTTACATAGCAATTTATATCCGCGGACACCGTGACGCGCACAGAAAGCTTGCGCGGATTGACGGCGGACGCCGTCACAAGACGCGGCTCCACGCGCGCTGTTACTCGGCAGGCGGGTGTTATGCGCGGGGACTCCGCCGTTATCGTAAACGGCAGCTCCGCGTTAACGCGCCGCGCGCCGCCGCCCCCCTCGGGGGCATAGACCACCCCGACCATCGCCGTGCCGAATATGCTGACGCGCCCCTCATAAGATTCCTTTGAGCGCACCGTAAGCTCTGCGTCCGCGCCTAAAATATGCAGGATGTCAGGCAGCGCGTCCGGGACTATAACCTCCGCCGTTTCCTCCGCTGTGCGCGTATCGCGCAGAATGTTTTCGGCGAAGCTCAGTTTTTCGCGGGTCATTGATATTTCCATAAACCGTCCACTCCAATTTGTTTTGAAATATTCATAACGTATTGTATGTGGACGTGCGGCGCGATATGACAGCGCCGGATTTCAGCGCTTATATTGGCGCTTGAACACGAAAAAGCGGCTGATGACGTAATTCATCACGAGAACAACTACCTGCATTGCCCCCTTTGCAAGAAGCTCAAGCCGCTCACCGAGCATGTACAGCAAAAAAATAAAGCCGAAATACTCCACGACCAGCGCGGCGAGCCTACCGCCTAAGAATTTAATAAACTCGGCAGCGAGCGCGCCCGCCGAAGCGGCGCGGCTTTTGAACACATAGATTTTATTAGCGCCGTAGGCGAATAAAATCGCCGCCGCGATAGAAATAATCTGCGACGGGCGGGAGGCGACGTCGAAAACATATCTCAGCAGCGAAAAAACGGCGAAGCTCACCGCCGTTGTAAGCACGCCGACAATCACATATCGCGCGGTTTCAGGCGTAAGCAGACCGAAAAAACGCCCGCCGCGCCCGCGCGTACGCTCGTCGTCAGGTGTGCTTTTAGGCATTATTTCCTCCGTCGTGTGATTTTTGAGTCCCCGCGGCGGCGTCAATATCCGCGACATAGGCGTCCGTCTCGGCGGGAAGACCGCGCGCGGAGAGTCGCGCGCCCGCAAAGCGCTTTATACCGTTATAAATCACGGCGAAAACAGGTACGCCGAGAATAAACCCCCAGAAGCCGAACAGCCCGCCGAACAGCAAAATAGCGAACAGCACCCAAAAGCCCGACAAACCGAGCGAGGTGCCTTGAATCCGCGGATAAAGCACGTTGCCGTCCAGCTGCTGCAGCACGACGATGATAATCACGAAAATCAGGCACTTGGCGGGATTTTCAAGCAGCAGCAGTACGGCGGGCGGCACACCGCCGATGAAGGGTCCGAAAAACGGGATGATATTCGTAAACCCGACGATGACGGATATAAGCACGGCATACGGAATACGCGCTATTGTCAGGGCAATCCAGCACACGACGCCGACGATAAGCGAATCAATCAGCTTGCTGGTGATGAAGCTGCCGCAGGTGAAATCCGCGAAACGGATAAATCCCACCGTACCGGAAGCCCAGCGCTGCGGGAACAGGGCGTAAAGCAGCTTTTTTATCTGCGCCGCGAAGCGCTCCTTGTGATACAGCGCGTAAACGGCGATGACGAGTCCGATAAAGAAGTTCGCGACCTCGCGCACCACCCCGATGACGCCCGTGGTCAGACCGGCAACGATGACGTTTACCTGCTCAAGCAACGTGGATTTCAGCCAGTCCGTGAGACTGGTTTCCAGAGTGCCGATAAGCTCCGTGGCTATCTCCTCAAGTTCGGGGTTGTTGTTCAAGATGCCCTCGATCCATTGCAGCACCGTGCGGAAATAAAACGGCATACGGCTGACAAGGCTCTCTACGCTTGTATAAATCTGCGGCAGCAGCAGCGCAAGCGCGCCGCCAAGCAGGACAAGCGCTAGTGCCATCGTCACCAGCACAGAGACGGCGCGGCGCAGACGCGCGGCGCGCTCCGGCTTTTTTGCTCCCAGCCGACGGAATACGCGCCGCTCGAAGAAATTCATCGGTTTATTGAGAATATACGCCAGCACAAGACCATACAGCACAGGACTCAGCGCGCGCAACACCACACGCAGGGCAGCCATAGCAGACCGCCAGTGCGACACGCCCAGATATATAAGAATCCCCGCGACAATAACGCCCAGCGCCGTTATGCCCCATTTGAAATGCTGCGAGGATATAAACCGTTTTAACATCAAAAAAGCTCCCTTACAAATACCGTCCCGCGCGCTATACTATCTCTTTATACATCGCGGCGGCGGCGTCGGGGCGCGTTTTCTCATCGACGGACAAAACCTCCACCCGCAGCTTGCGCTCGCCGAAGCGCAGCTCTATAACATCCCCGGGGCGAACAGCCGCGCCCGGCTTTGCTTCCCGCCCATTGAGCGTGACGCGCCCGCCGGAGGCTGCCTCCGCGGCGACCGTGCGACGCTTAATCAAACGCGAAACCTTCAGATATTTATCAAGACGCATAATATGGGCAAACCTCCCCCGGGCGCCGACGCGCGGACGCCCCTAACGAAAAAGGACGCCTGCGCGTCCTTTCCCGTAAACCTTTTATTTTGAGCTCGCGATTACATCGCGTAACGCCTTGCCGGGCTTGAACTGAGGAATCTTCGTCGGCGGGATGTTGATGATTTCCTTTGTCTTGGGGTTGCGCCCGATGCGCGCGGCGCGATCCTTTACGTCAAAAATACCGAAGCCGGAGAGTTGAACCTTTTCGCCGGCGATAAGTGAATCGACGATGGTGTCGATAGCGGCTTCAAGCGCCCTTTCACTGTCTTTCTTGGACAACCCTGTTGTCTCGGAAATTTTGACCATAAGCTCTGTTTTATTCATTTGCGTGTGTCCTCCTTAAGAATTTTTCTTTTAAGTATTTCCCCAAAAGCGGATAGGTTAGTCCTGCTTTGAGGTTTGATGCCTGCGCCGCCGCCCGATGGACGGCTTAACGGGCTCACAAAATTTATCATAGTTTAGCCCGCGACGCAAGAGAAAATTTTGATTTTTTCAAAGATACTAAAAACTGATAATGAAAATGCGTAAGAATCGCCATATTTTACTGATTTTTTTCGCGCGGAAGATGGAGAATATCGGCGATTCGGTCGCCCTTAGGTACATATTTCAGGTCGGCGCGCGTTATCGCGCGCGACGCGACGGCAAGCACGGCATAGATAATTACGGCGATTGCGATGGTCGGCAGCAGCGCCACAGCCTCCGCCGCGCGTCCGGATCCGAGGGAGCCGCCGATTAATTTTTGTACCAATCCATGTACGGAAAAAGCAGCGACGCCCATCACGGCGGATATGATAAGCGGTCTTACGGCGGTGCGCACAACGCGCGGCGGCTCCGGCGTTTTCAGCTTGATGACGATGAGGTTCACAGCCGTAATCACCGCGTAGCACACCAGCGTACCGATGGGCGAGCCGATGATGCCGATGCTGCCGTTGCCGACGAGGATATAATCGAGCGTAAGCTGCGCCGCCCCGCCCGCGACGAAGGAGAGCATCGGGACGCGTTCCAGTCCGTTGGCTTGAAGCGCCGCCGTGGTTAATAGCTGGGTGCAGGCAAAAAAGGAAGCCGCGCCGAGTACGGTGAGTATGCGCGCCCCGTCCGCAGCCGCCGGGGAAACGCCGTACAGCGTTTTGAAAATGGGTCCCGACAGCACGCTTATACCCACAGCCGCGGGCATTGCGATTAGGCACACGAGCTTTAGGGCGGATTCCGTTATGCCGCGAGCCTCTCCGCGGCGTTTACCCGCCACAGCAGCCGAGATGGCGGGCAGCACGCTCACGGTGACGGCTGAAATCAGCGACGGGGGGAAGATAAACAGCGTGTGGCACTGCGAATATATGCCGAATTTACTGATGGCGTCCGCGTGCGAAAGCCCGGAAAACTCCAGCCTGTCGCTGACAAGGCGCGAGTCGAGCAGCGTCAAAATACTCATAAACGACGCGCCGAGCGTGACGGGCAGGCTTACCTTAAATATCTCCGCAAGCGTCGCGCGCGCGCTTTTCAGATCGCCGGAGCCGCCTGTGTCTCCCGCCGCCGCAAGGCGCCGCTCACGGCGGCGCTTGTACGCGATAAGCACGGGCAGGGCAACGGCAAGCCCCGCTACACTGCCGGTGATTGCCCCCGCCGCCGTCGTTTCGGAATCCGCGCCATAGCGCAGCAGGATAATCGCCGCCGCCATTCCGAACACCAGTTTGCACGTAACCTCAAGGAACTGCTTTATCGCCGTGGGGAGCATATTCCCGTGCCCCTGAGAGTACCCCTCATACACCGACACGATGCAGCACAGCAGCACGGCGGGGGAAAGCGCGCGGATACCGGCTGTCGCCTGCGGATCCTTGATGAAGTCCGCCAGCTGCGGGGCGAACAGCAGCATCAAGGCGCTGACAATCGCGCCCACAACGGCGAACGCGGGCAGCGCGACGCGGTGATAGCGCGCGATTTGACGCGTGCGTCCCGTCTCAGCCGCCGCGGATATCAATCGCGAGAGCGCCACAGGTATGCCGGAATAGGAAATCGCGAGCAGCAGCGTATAAATCTGATATGTCTTGTTGAAGTGCGCGGTGCCGTCAGTGCCGAGAAGATTGTACAGCGGTATCTTGAAAAGTGCTCCGACCAGCTTGGATACAACAGCTGACGCCGCCAAAATAGCCGCGCCTTTCAAATAGTTTTTTTCACGAAGCTCCGCCAAAACGTAAGCTCTCCCTTCGCGCCTTGTATAATACCAATTGTATTCACGACGGCGATTTTTATACGTGCGGCAGGCGGTGTGCGCGGTGCCGCGGCGCTCGAGAATGAATACTCGATAAGTTCCAAAACGAGCGCGGCTTGT
>JAIRRO010000152.1 GCA_031255955.1 Oscillospiraceae bacterium | reverse complement strand
CCCGAAGCATCCTTTCCGTTTGCCGTGAAGGGCAGGGATATTGCTGTGGGCACGGCATCACTGTCCGCCGGATCGACATCGACGAACGCACCCGCGTCGGGGTCGCTAAACGCTTGTGAAAGCGCGGCTTCAATATCGGCATTAGCACTTTCCAAAACGTTTTACGTGGATGCTCCTGGGTTGGAGTCCCACGTTAAGTCGTCGTAAACCACGACGTCAATAGTTATGGGATGCTCATACTCACCCGAGGGGGAGTATGGCATTTCCGGATACTCATAAACGGTAGTGGTGTCGTGAATGTCGAACCCGGAAGCTTCGAAAGCTTCCTCCGGCGTCTGCTCCGATGCCGCCTGCTCAGGCGGTGGCGTCGGTTCCTTCAGGGCTGCGGCATAGATGACAACCGCAGTGAGCAGCGAGACCGCCAAAAGGACAGAGATTAATTTTTTCATTTGTATCACCTTCGCTATAAACAAATTTTGAAGTAGAAACGTCATCGGGCTTGTGCCATCAAGAGGTATTTCATCGCTCAAGCTCCGGGAGAAAACACAACCTGATACCATCTCGACATTCAATGACAGGATTATACCTCAATATTCCTGCGTTGTCAACAAGTGCGCGTGAAAAATATTGTAACTATTTTGTAAACAATTTGTGAACATCGGGAAATGTACGGCGGGAGCGCATGGCGCGTGCGCCGCGCTTTACACGCAGCGGAATTTGTGGTATACTGTTGGTGTATTAAGTGAGGTAATTGATTATGAATGACCTGAAAAAGTATATGAACGACCCAGAAATAGCGGGTGAACCAATGGCGCTGCGCGAGGTGCATGCAATACGGTTTATGCTTCAAAACGCACAAAAGGAGATGCTTGTGGGTGAGCGCGTTAAAACGACGCGCGATTCGGTGAAAGCGCTTGAGGATGAACTCGGGGTTAAGTTCCGTCGTCCCGGAGACGCTTACGTGCGCCGGGCTATATAACGGATGATTACTCCCACATTACACGCGAAGTGACGCCAAAAATGCTTGTGTTAGCAGCAGCATTGATTGAATGTCGGAGATTTTCGCGACGCATGCCGGGGAGTGAAGATTTCTTGTGGGCAGGGCGATGGCAGCGACGCGGGCGCCGCCGGCAGCGCGCTGTATCGTTTGCGCGTCCGTGCCGCCGGAGATATATGTTTTCGTTTGCCACGGTATGTTTTCGCGTTCCGCGATGGTTTTCATATCCTCCCACAGCCCGCGGTCATAGATAGCCCCGCGATCCATAAACGGCGAGACGGCGCCGCCGCCCAACGTACACACACGTCTGCCTTCAACGACGCCCGGAATGTCCGCCGCCGTTGTCGCCTCAAGAATCAGCGCGATGTCCGGCTGTATCGAATACGCGGCGGTGGCAGCGCCGCGCGCGCCGACCTCCTCCTGCACAGTGAATACAAAAACGCAGTCTACAGGCGGCGTGTCCCGTATCAGCTTCAGCATTACGGCGCAGCCGACGCGGTCATCAATCGCCTTGGCTTTTATAAATCCGTTGCCAAACTCAAATACGCGCGGGTCGAATGCTCCTGTATCGCCGGGACGAACGCGCGATTCCGCGTCCGCGCGGGAGGACGCGCCGATATCGATATACATCGCCTCCGCCTCCGGAACAGTATCCCTCTCCGCGTCCTTTAGCATATGCGATGGCTTTGCGCCGATTACGCCGGGTATGCGGTTATCCCCGATATATACGCGCTTGCCGAGTACAACGCGCCGATCGACGCTGCCGCCGAATGCGAATTTAAGATACCCGTCACCATCGATACCGGTCACGATGACGCCTGTTTCGTCCATATGCGCGCAGAGCATAATCCGTTTATCCGTGCGGCTTGTCCCGCGCTTTTCGACTATCAAATTGCCGAGCGTGTCCTCTTTTATATCGTTGGCGAATGGCGCCGCCAGCGCATGAATAACAGCGCGAACCTCGCCCTCATCCCCCGATATGCCCGGAACGCGGCAGAGTGTTTTCAATATTTCAAGCATTGTCATTCTCCTTATTGCTCCCGTTTGCGTTATTTTGTCCCTGCCCGCCGAGTACTTTTATCACCTCCGCGGTGAGGCGCGCCGCCGATTCAAGGTCGCGAATATCCAGGGTTTCCACGGGTGTGTGCATATATTTGACGGGTACGCCGAGCAGCGCGGTTCGCACACCGGTGCGTGTAATTTGCACGGGGTGCGCGTTCGTGCCGGAATCCCCGCCCGGCTCAACGGAAATTTGGTGCGCTATCCCCCGCCCTGTCGCCGTGTCGACGGCAAGCTGCGTTAGGGCTTTGTCCATATTCGGACCGCGCGCGATGACGACGCCCCCGCCTGTTATGCGTCCGCGGTCAGGCATAATATCCGGCTGTCGCGCGAAATCGCAGTCATAAATCAGCGCCAGGCGCGCATCTGACGCATATGCCGCTGTTCGCGCGCCTCGCTTACCCACCTCCTCCTGCGATGAAAACAGGATATACAGGTCAATGCCGAGCTTTGTATCCCCCAGCAGCTCCAGAGCCCCAAGGATGATGGCGGCGCTTGCGCGGTTATCAAGCGCCTTGGCGGAAAACTGATGTTCTCCCAGTGCCGTTGGCTCTGATAGAATCACAAGCGGGGTGCCTATCGGCACGGTGCTTTCGGCGGTTGCGGGGGTAAGTCCCGCATCGATGTATAAATCCCCTATTTTCGACGCGGCGCCGGCGTCTCCCCCACCCTGTAAATGCGGCGGGATGGTGTCTATCACCCCAAATATCGGCGGGTCTGTAAGGATTTTTACCTCCGCTGCGGGCAGCAGACGCGCGTCCTGCCCGCCCAGCTCATCAAAGCGTAAAAATCCGTCGTCGGCATATCCCGTGACTACGAAGCCGATTTCATCAATATGCGCGTCAAGCAGCAGCCGCGGGGCGTCCGGGCTGCCGCCGCTGCGCACGGCAATTAAGTTCCCCAGCGCATCCGTTTTTATATCGTCGGTGTACGGCTCCAGCGCACGGGTGAGATATCCGTGCGCGCGCTCCTCAAAGCCTGAGGGCGCGTCAATTGAGCACAGCTCTGATAGTGTTTTAATCCAGTCCATTAACAAGCTCCTTAAAATAATTTCCTCGCTCCGCGAAGTTATTGAAACGGTCGAACGATGTACTCCCCGGTGATAACAGCACAACGTCCCCCGGACGCGCCGCTTTGTGCGCCGCCATAACGGCAAGCTTAAAATCAGGCTCCATTATTATCTTCGGCGTGCCGTTGAAATCCGGGGAGGCAAGCGTCGCGTCTCGGATTTTTTCAGCTGTTAAGCCAGTCAACACAAGCATTTTTACATGCTCGCAAATGGCGGGACCCGCCGCGTCATACGGTATGCCCTTATCCTTGCCGCCCGCAATCAAAATCACCTTGTCGGGAAACGCCCGCAGCGCCGCCGACATACGTGAGGGGGATGAATCGCTGGAATTGTTGTAATATTTAACCCCGCGCAGCTCCCGCACAAGCTCTATGCGATGCTCCACGCCGCGAAAGCTCCGCGCTGTGCGCTGAATAGCGCCGCGGGATACAAGTCCGCGCGTCGCGGCTATCGCCGCCATATAGTTTTCGATATTGTGCGCGCCGGGGATGATGATATCGGAGGTGCTTAGAATATCCTCTCCGTCGCCGCCATCCGTGTATTTTATCATTGTGCCGTCTAGATAAACGCCGCGCTGCGGCTTAAAGTGACGCGAAAAATGCAGCAGCTCGCCGCACGCGTATTTATTGAGAGCGCGCGTCGCCGCGTCGTCAAAATTGAGTACCGCGCGGCACGGCGGGGACTGATGAATTAAAATATTGCGCTTGGCGGCGGCGTATTCCTCCACGTCGCGGTGAACGTCGAGGTGGTTCGGGGATATGTTGGTGACAACGGCTGTTTTGGGCGAGCGGCGCATCGTAATAAGCTGAAAGCTGGATAGCTCAATAACGGCGAAATCGTCCGCCGATATACTGTCCGCGCCCTCCAGCAGCGGCGCGCCGATATTTCCGCCTATGTGAACGGTTTTACCCTCCGCGCGGAGAAACTCTGAAATCAGCGTTGTTGTCGTCGTCTTGCCGTCCGAGCCTGTGACGGCAATTATGTCGCACGGGCATATGTCAAAAAACGCTTCCATCTCGCTTGTTATCACAGCGCCGCGCCGCGCCGCGTCAGCCAGCTCCGGCGTGTGCGGCATAAGCCCCGGCGTGCGAAAGATGACGTCCTCTGTGAGATCCTTCAGATAATGCTCGCCTGATATCAGTCTCGCGCCGAGAGATTCCAACTCCAGTGCCGTATCGCCCAGCTCCGCGCGTGTACGCTTATCGCGCGCCGTTACGTCAATGCCGAGGCTCAGAAGCAGCCGCGTAAGCGGCAGATTGGAAACGCCCAGACCGATAACGGCGACGCGCCGCCCGCGCAGGGGCGAAAAATATTCATTGAGGGTCAAAATATCATCTCCGGATTTATTTCGCTTTTTGGCTTTTCGATTTTTTCGGCTTATTCGGCTTTTTCTGTTTTGGCTCAGCTTTACCCTTTGGCGGCTCTTTTGCCGCCTTTGCTTTTTTGCCTTTTTTGGGCTTCGCCGCTTCGGCGTCGGGGGCTGACGCTTCGGCGGTTGCCCCTATATTTTCGTCCACTGTACCGTCCTTGTTTCTTCTTTTGTAGGGGCGCCTGTGTGCGGGTCTGGGGAGGGTGGATGTGCGTATGCGGAATTGGCGTGGTGAAAGACCTGTTTCCTTGCGGAACACCTTGGTGAAATAGCTTTGATCCTTAAAGCC
>JAIRRO010000132.1 GCA_031255955.1 Oscillospiraceae bacterium | reverse complement strand
GATTGTAATGCTGCTGCTTGCGTACATCGTCGTATTAAAGCAACGCTTGCGCGTGTTTATGAGTCCGCCGGTGCTGGTGGTGACTCTGGCGCTGGGGGCTGGCGGCACGCTGCTGCTGTTTCGCACGGCGTCCGTGACCGTTATCGGTTTTATGGAGCGGCGGCGCGGAATTTATTTGCGAAACCTGAATATGTTCATACTGCGGCAGATGGGCAGCCGCATAAACACGTCCTATGTAACTATGGCGCTGGTGTGCCTGATGCTGTTCATATCACTATCCGCGGTGTTCACGGGGATGGGAATGTCGAGCGCGATATTGCAAGAGGCGGGCGAGTGGGCGGAGGACGCCGCGGCGTCGGCGACAATGGTTTCGTATCTCGCGGTGTATCTGGGCGTGGTGTTTATGATTGCGGCGGCGGCGGTGCTGGCGATTGGGCAACTTTCCGACGCGAGTGACAACGCCGCGCGATACGGGCTGCTGCGTAAGCTCGGCGCGGAGGAGCGTATGATAAGCCGCGCGTTTTTCACCCAAACGCTGATATATTTCGCCGCACCGACTATACCGGCGCTGGTGCATACAGCCGTGGCGATGAGGATGTTTGAGGGACAGCTGACGATATTGATAGGGAGCGGCGGCGGAGAGAGCGGTATGCTGGCGGCAGCGGCGGCGCTGGCGGTTTACATCGGGTATTTTATAGCGGCGTACAGAGGCGGCAGAGCTATCGTGCTGACCGCCGGACGCGGATAAAATAATTATTGTTGACAAGGGCTTTAATTTATGTGATACTGTTGCGCATCTCCGAACGATTAACGGCGGGGAAAAAACAATACATAAAGGACGGTAGAATTGATGAAAAGAACCCTTGCGCTGCTTTTAGCATGCACACTCGCAGTTGCCCTTATGGCAGGCTGCACCACGACAGACCCGCAAACGACGCCCACAGGCACCCCGGAGGACATCAGTCCCACGCCGGAGCCCACGCCCGAAGCGCCCCCCATTCTCGGCAACCTCACCGGAGAAATGAAGATTTCCGAAGGACGCGACATTTCACCGGATGACGGAGCGGACGGATACTATGAGGACGGGGTTGCGTACTTTGAGGAACGCGACGGCGACCACGCCGACACACCCTATTTCGCGAAGCTCGATTTTTACAACATGAAATCCACGGAAACGCTGACCATCCTGCCGAATTATCAAACGATTCAGCAATCCAGCGAATGGAGCTGCGGACCCGCCGCGGCGCTTACCGTCGTTGAGTATTTCGGGAATCCCGACGGCTTGGATGAATACGCGCTGTCAGAGATGCGTCCGCAGGGACTTGAACCATCGGCGACATCGCTGGACGAGATGCTGGAGATTTTCGAGAAGGTCGGCGGCTTTGACGTCATCTCGACACGCAATTTTGAAGGCGAATTTTGGCTGAACACCATTCAGGAATTTCTCGCGCAGGACACCCCTATTCTTATTTGCTGGAACGATTGGGGCGGTCACTGGCAGGCGATTATCGGATATGACACGATGGGCACCGAGCTTGAAAGCGACGATGTTTTAATCGTTGCCGACCCGTATGACACGACGGACCACAATCAGGACGGCTACGGAGTGATTCCCGCCGAGCGCTTTATCTATAACTTCACGATGTACAATTTCTTTGACGGCGGTCCCGAAAACAACGATATGTTGTTTGTGGCGGCAAGACCGGCGGCATAGCGCACAAGCGCACAGCCGATTTTACAAACGAAAAGCGCCCCCGCCGAAAAATGGCGGGGGCGCTTGGTTTCGGGATAAAGCCGCTATTTGGAGTAGTTTATCCGGCTTTGCTTATACAGCTCTTCGCTGTATGCCTGCGTTTGAACAGAAGCGCCGTAATAGTTGAAGATAGAGGGCTTGTCGGCGCGGCAGAACTTGTTTGCGTACTCGCGAGCCTTCGCGCGCTGCTCGTCCTCAGAAAGCGTGGCGGGGTCAAACAGCTCCGGGGTGACGCCGATAAGAATTTTATCGCCGTAGTCCTCATAGATTTTATGGGTGTCGTTCATGTTTTGACCGCTCCAGGAATCCCAACCGGCGGCGATGAAGTTCGGAATCTGCTTGTACGCCTGACCACAGGAGTGCAGGTCGCAATACTTTCCGCGGGAGTGCAGATAATCCGTGACACGGCGCATATACGGCACAATCATTTCCTCGGCGACGGCGGGGGAGAAGAAGGTTTCCTTCTGGCTGCCCCAGTCGTCATGGATGCAGAATCCGTCAATGAAGGGGAAGTGCTGGATGTACTTGTCGAAGATTTTGATGTACAGATCGGAGAGCTTGCTGAAAAAGTCTTTTACGGCGTCCTTTTGGTCCTCGTCGAACACTGCCATAATCGCCCCTTCAAAGTCCATGAAGGATATGAGGCGCTCATACCAGCCGTTGAGGAACCACCCGACGACCGAGCGGGTACCGTCGGCGAAATTGGCGTTTGCCTTCGCCGATTCCTCCCAGTCCCATTTTTCGATGTCCGGCCAAACAACCTTTTCGGCAATTTCGTTGGCGTCCTCGATAAACGGCTTGCCGGGGCGAACCATGCTGCCGCCGACCTGCGGGACATATTCCCACTCAATGCCGAACATATCGGGTCCGCCGCCGGAGCCCATCGGGAAGCCGCTCGCGTCAAAGACAAAGGCGCGGGCGATGTTGTCGGGGTTCACCTTGGGGGAGAACATCGACTGTTCAGAGCCTGTCACCTGCCATACGGGTTTTCTTTTGTAGGCGGCGGCATAGCCCTCGCGCGGGGAAACGGGGTACTTGAAGATTACCATGGGGCTGCCCGAGCCGAAGCCCGGAATGGTGGTGGCCTCGCTGATTTCCTTGGGGTCGAATGGGATTGACATTTGAATACCTCCTTGAATTTTTGTGCGTTTTTATATGATTTACTGAATTGTACACCAATGCTTTGTGATTGTCAACAACCGGGATGTATGATATGATAGATAAAATTTTAGAGGTGAGCATATGAAGAAATTTTTTTACGCGCTGCGTGCGGTGCTGCTTTTGGCGCTGGCGCTGATTCTATCACTGACGCTCTCGTCATGCTCCGCGGGCAACGCCGACGCGGACAAAACAGACGCGGTAAGCCCGACGCCGGACGCCGCCATATCGCCCTCTCCCGCGGGGGATGCCGCCGATGAATCAGAGCCGGACGACGCAACGCACGTCATAGCGACGCCGGAGGCAACGGAGGCAATAGCGCAGGAGCCGGAGGAGACGCAAAATCTTGCGCCGTATGACGGGATAGTGGAGCATCTGTTTTTCCACACGCCCATCGTGTATACAGAGCAAGCCTTTGACGGCGACGCGCAGGAGGAAGGCTTTGACCAGTATATGGTCACGGTGTCGGAATACAAAAAGATATTGCAAAACCTATACGATAAAGGCTACATACTCGTCAATATGAACGACGTGTGGAACGAATACACGGACGAAAACGGCAAGCCGTATATGAAGCGCGAAACGCTGATGATTCCCGAGGGGAAAAAGCCCCTTATACTCTCCTATGACGATATCAGCTACTATGAATATATGATGGACAACGGTTTCCCCTACAGGCTGATTATCGGGCGGGACGGGGAGCTGTGGAGCTACGGAAAGGATCCGCAGGGCAACGCCGTCATTTCGCAGGACGTGGACTGCGTCACGATTTTGGATAAATTCATAAAAGAGCATCCGGATTTTTCGCTCGGCGGGGCAAAAGGGCTTATCTGTCTGACGGGTTACAACGGAATTTTGGGATACCGCACACAGACGGATTCAAAGGACAGCTCAAAGGAGTTTGAGGAACGGCGGCAGAACGAAATTGCCCGCGTGCGCCCGATAGTAAAGCGGCTGAAGGAAACAGGCTGGTATTTCGCCTCACACAGCTGGGGTCATATCAATCTCAACACGGCGTCCTTCACCAAGATGAAAAATGACGCCGACAAATGGATGGATGAGGTCGGCAGCCTTATCGGACCCACGAAGCTGATGGTGTATCCCTTCGGCTCGCGCTTGGATGGGGACGATGTGCAAAAAACGGGCGACGCCTTCAAATATTATCACAGCCTCGGGTTCCGCGTGTTCGCGTCCGTGGGGATAGAATCGTTTTCGCGCGTTAAGAAGGATATCAGCGCCGTGATATGCGACAGGATGCACGCGGACGGGCTGACGCTGCGCAACGAGCGCGAGCGGTATATGAAATTCTATGACGCGGCGGAGGTTTGGGACGATGCGCGCCCCGAAAAATACGGGCGCAAATGGTAACGCGTTAAATTTAGAAGATAGTTTTTTGTGGGAGATAGTTTTTTGTGAATGAACAGCTTGCGCGGTTACTGCCGCGCGTAGAGAAACCCGCGCGATATTCCGGCGGGGAATATAATCAAATCATCAAGGATAAATCGGAAATTGACCTGCGAATCGCGCTGTGCTTTCCGGATACATACGAAATTGGGATGTCAAACCTCGGTATGCGTATTCTGTATGAATCGGCGAACAGCGTCGACGGGGTGTGGTGCGAGCGCGTTTTCGCCCCATGGGGCGATATGGATGAGCAGATGCGCGAAGCCGGGTTGCCGCTGTTCGCGATAGAATCCGGGGACGCCGTGCGTGATTTTGATGTTATCGCGTTTTCCCTGGGATATGAAATGGCGTATACGGCGGTACTAAATATG
>JAIRRO010000059.1 GCA_031255955.1 Oscillospiraceae bacterium | reverse complement strand
GAGGGGAGAAATTCGCCGTCCTCAAATCTGACAAGGGTGTCATAGAAATTCAGCGACCAGAACATAGGACCGTAGTCGCTTTGCGTTTCGGGAGAGCCGATGGGATAAAATCCGCTGTCAAAATCCCAGCTTTCCGAGAGGGTAAGTCCGACGGCGTCGGCCGCGCCTTCGGGGGTAGGCTCGCCCGCCGATACGGGCGGGGCGTCGGTGTCCGCGGGTTGTTGCGGGGCTGCGCCGCAGGCGGCAGCCGTCAGCAGCAAGGCGAGGGTGAGCGCGAGGGTGATGAGTTTGCTTTTCATTGTTGAATCCTCCTGTAAAAAATATTAGATGATATATGTAAACCGCAAATCGCGGATAGCTTTTATGACCACGCCTTTTCCAGCAACAGCCGCGCGTATTCGTGCCGCAGCTCGGCGCGCCCGCCGGACACTATGGAGTCCTCCACAATCGCGCCGCTTTTCATCACAAGTACGCGGTCAGCCACGCGCAGGGCGGCGTCCATATCGTGCGTGATGAACAGAAACGAGCGCAGACTTTCCGCCTTTAGCCCGACGATGAATTCAAGCACGCGCTCGCGCAGGGCGGGATCCAGTCCGCTGGTGACCTCGTCAAACACAACGAAGCCGGGGTGGGTGACAAGTCCGCGGGCGAAGCATACACGTTTTTGCTGCCCTCCGGACAGCTCGTGCGGCAGACGGCGCAGCAGCTCGGGAGAAAGGGAGACCCGCGCGCATATCTCATTCACGCGAGCGCTGATTTCAGCGGCGGAAAGACGCGTCAGATTCCGCAGAGGCTCCGCGATGGATTTTCCGACGCGCACACGCGGGTCAAGCGCCGCCGCCGCGTTTTGCAATATGAGCTGGATATTACCCCGCAGCGCTCGGCGCTTTGCTCCGCGCAGACCGGTGAGGCTCACTCCGTCAAAGCGTATTTCCCCGGCGTCCGGCTTTTCCAAGAGAGAAATAAGCCGCGCGAGCGTGCTTTTCCCGCTGCCGGATTCGCCCACTAACGCAACGGCGCGCTCGCCCTCTATCGTCAAGGTCAGGTCATCGATACGGGCGTAGCGCTTGGATACGCCGAGCAGTTCAAGCCTCACCGGCATCACCCCCCATATGGACGATTTTGCACCCGCAATATTCCGCCTCGCGCGCGTTGTGCGTGATAAGCAGCAGCGCCGTCCCGCGCGCCTTCAGCCTTAGCAGCTCGTCCAAGACGATACGGCTGTTAATCACGTCCAAGGCGGTTGTCGCCTCGTCCGCGATTACAAGACGCGGCTCCAAAATCAGCGCGATGGCGATGGCAATGCGCTGCAGCATCCCGCCGGACAGCGTGTGCGGATATGCCCGCGTCACCTCTCGCGGCAGCCCCAACGCCGCGAGAGCCGTATCCGCCGCCGCGCGCGCGGCGGCAGCGCTTTGGGGTCTGTGCGCCCGGACGGTTTCCGTAATCTGCGCGCCGATGCGGACGCCGGGGTCAAAGGCTGTCATTGGGTTCTGCGGAATCAAGGCAATCAGCCCGCCGCGTATCGCGCGCATTTCGCGCTCGCGCAGCGTAAGCAGCTCGCGCCCGTCAAGAAGCGCCTGACCGGATACGCGAAAGCTGCGCCTATCCAGCAAACCCAAAATAGCGCTGACACACAAGGTTTTCCCGCTGCCGGAATTGCCGACAAGCGCCAGCGACTCTCCGGTGCCCAAGGAGAAGCTGACAGCGGGGGACAGCACGGCGCCCGTTGACGTCAGAGCGACGCTGAGGTCGCGGACGGATAAAAGCGCGTTTACGGCTATACTCGTTGCCCCGTTCATTGGCCCGCCCCCTCCGGCGTCACGATATCGCGTAGCGCCTCGCCGAACAGATTAAACCCCACAGCCGCAAGCAGGATGCACAGCCCGGGATACACAAGCAGCTCGGGATGCGTATAAAAATTCGCTTGTGCGTCACCGAGCATCGCGCCCCATTCAGCCGTACCGGCAGGAAAGCCCAGTCCCAAAAACGCAAAGCCGGACACCATAATAATCGCCGAAGCCGCGCCCGTAGAGAGATAAACAACGCACTGCGGCAGGATGTTCGGGATGATATGCCTAAGGATTACACCGGCGCGTGAGCAACCCGCTATTACGGATGCCGTTACATAATCCTTACCCTTTTCGATAAGCGCCCACGTCCTAACCACCTTGGCAAACCACACCCACACAGAAAAGAACACGGCGACAACGATATTCCCGACGCCTGTACCGAGCGCGCCGACAAGCGAAATCGCGATGACAAGCGAGGGGAATGCCATAAAAATATCGCAGACGACGATAAACACGCGGTCAAACGCGCCGCCCAGATACGCCGCCGACGCCCCGAGCAAGACGCCGCACAGCCCGATAACGGCAAGCGAGGGCAGGGCAATCATCATAGAGGCTCTTGTGCCATACAGCAGACGGGAGAGAACGCACCTGCCGAGGCTGTCCGCGCCAAGCGGGAAAATAGCGCCCGGCGATGTGTATTTCGCAGCGATGTCAACCCTGTCGGGGTCGTTGGGGGCGAGCACGGGCGCGAGCGCCGCCGACAGAAGAAAGACGGCGATAAGCGCCAAGCCGACAACAGCCTGCGGATTTTTCAGCGTTCGTCTAAGCATCAGATACCCCTCCCGCCATGCGCGGGGTGAGCCGCGCGTTCATAATATCCGCAAACGTATTTGCCACGACAAATATCAACGCGACGACAAGCACACAGCCGTTGACGGCGGGCAAATCGCGCCCGATTATCGCGTCTATCAGATAACTGCCAAGACCCTTTAAGGAAAAAATACGCTCCAGCACGGCGCACCCGGCGAT